>JAFVQV010000181.1 GCA_017504645.1 Clostridia bacterium
GGGCATGGGCACCTGGCATTTGAACGAACTGGAAACGATACCTGAACCGGAAGTGGCGGGCATTTGGGATATCCGTGAATCGCGGCGGGACTATGCGCGGGAGCGCGGCGTGTTCGTATACAATGGATTTGACGCGGTGTTGGCGGATACACAAGTAGATATTGTGGTTATCGCCACGCCCAATGACGATCATAAGCCGCTGGCGATCCAAGCCATGCAGGCGGGTAAGCACGTGATCTGCGAAAAGCCGGTGACGCTGTGCTCAAAGGATCTGCAGGAAATGATGGCAGTTTCACAGGAAACCGGTCGTTTCCTGACCGTGCACCAAAACCGCCGTTGGGACCGCGACTTCCTAATGATAAAAGAGATCCTAAAAGAGGGGAAATTGGGCCCCGTTTATCGTATTGAATCCCGCGTACAAGGGGCTCACGGTATTCCCGGTGATTGGCGGCAGGAGCCGGAAAAAGGCGGCGGCATGATCTTGGACTGGGGCGTTCACCTGCTGGATCAGGTCATGCTGCTGTATCCCGATGCGTTGGTGGAAACCGTGTATGCCACCGTCACCAATATTACCAACACCAAGGTGGACGATGGGTTTACCGCCGACCTCGGCTTGGATAACGGCGTACATCTGATCGTGCAGGTGGGAACCAGTAATTTTATTACGCTGCCGCGGTGGATGGTGTTGGGACGAGACGGAACGGCGATCATTGAAGATTGGAACCGCACCGGCCGCTTGGTATGTGCCCGCGGCAACGACGAAAAGGATGTGGTTCCGGTGGTAACCGCTGCGGGAATCACCAAAACCATGGCTCCCCGACGGGAGGACACCATTTTTACCAGCGATCTGCCGGAGGTTACCAGTGATGTGCGGGACTTTTACCGCAATGTGATAGGGTATCTGGACGGTACTGAGGAACGGCTCATTACACTGCCCCAGGTGGCACGAGTGATGAGATTGATGGAAACGATCGTACAATCTGCGGCGACCAAACAAGTAATGCCGTTTGATAAAGTGGAGGGATAACAATGAAAGTATGGCCGATTGCATTACAGGTATATTCGGTTCGTGATGTAGCTCAGCAGGATTTTGAGGGTACGATGCGTGCCGTCAAAGCCATGGGCTACGACGGTGTGGAGCTGGCGGGCTTGTACGACATGACCGCAGTCCAGTGTAAAGCGATCTTGGACGAGATTGGGTTGGAACTGGTATCTGCGCACGTCAACCTGGACATCCAGGAGGACGATAAGGCGTTGGATGCTTACGCTGCTACCGGCGTTCCGTACATTGCCATTCCGTGGTTTACGGAGCCTAAAAGTGAGGAAGAATTAAACGCATCCGTTGACCGCATCCGCCGTGCCGGCGAGCGTGCTAAGGCACGGGGTATGCAGCTTTTGTATCACAACCACGATTTTGAACTGAAGACCCTCGGCGATAATCGGATCCTGGACACCTATTACAGTCGGATCCCCGCGGAATATCTGCAGACCGAGTTGGATATGTGCTGGGTCAGAGTCGGTGGACAAGAGCCCGCGGCCTATCTGCGCAGCTATACCGGTAAAGCCCCTGTGGTACATTTAAAGGACTATGTGGGCACCAAATCGAAAAATATGTATGCCTTGATCGGCACCGATGCCGCCAAGGAGGAAAAAACCACGGCGTTTGAATTCCGTCCTGTGGGACACGGCATGCAGGATATCCCGGCCATTTTGGAAGCGGCGGAGGAGGCCGGTGCGCAGTGGCTGATCGTGGAGCAGGACAGCCCCTCCATGGGCAAGTCCTCGCTGGAATGTGCTGAAATGAGCATTCGTTATTTAAAAAGCGTGATAAAATAAAGAGAGGATGAGCGTAATGGCAGATAATCTTTTGGACAGATTTGCAGACATTTATGAAGAGGAAACCGCGGTAGACACCGGCAAAAAGGTGCGGGTGGGTATTATCGGCACCGGTTGGATCGCGGAAGGCCACATCGAAGCATATAAGCGGATGGAAGATGTGGAGATCGTTGCCGCGGCAGATCTGGTTCCCGGTAAAGCGGAAGCCTTCTGCAAGCGGTATGACCTGCCTGATGTGCGCTGCTATGAGAGCGATAAGGCGATGCTGGACGCCGAGCAGTTGGACGCGGTCAGCATTTGTACCTATAATTGCCAGCACGCACCTTGTACCATAAACGCGCTGGAGCACGGTGTACATGTAATGCTGGAAAAACCGTTCACCGTAACACTGGATGAGGCAGTGGAGGTCATCAAGGCGGAAAAGAAGAGTGGTAAAATACTCACCATCGGCTTCCAGCCCCGTATGAGCGAAAACTATCAAATGATCAAAAAGATCGTGGAATCCGGCGAACTGGGCCGCATTTACTACATGCAGGCGGGCGGCGGACGCCGTCGCGGTATTCCCACGCCGTATGGTACCACCTTCATCGAAAAGGAGACGGGTGGTGTGGGTGCCATGGGTGACATCGGCACCTACTCGCTGGATATGCTGCTCAACGCGGTGGGATATCCCAAACCGTTGACCGTTACCGGCTACACCTCCAACTTTTTCGGCACGGATCCGGAATATTACACGAACCATCCCGAATATGCGGAAAAATTCGGCGTGGAGGATTTTGCCGCCGGCTTCATTCGACTGGAGGGCGGTATCGTGCTCGACTTCCGTATTTCCTGGGCGATGCACATGGACTCCTGCGGTGATAGCCTGATCCTCGGCACCAAGGGCGGTCTGCGTATCCCGTCTATGGAATGCTACAATGGTGATCTGCCCGCGCACATGAAGATTTATAAGACTGTGGCGGGCAAGGAAGTCTGCTTTGAAGTGCCCAAGGATAAAGCCCCTGATCTGTTCTACAAAAAGCTTCGTTCCTTTATTGACGCAGTCAAGACCGGCGGCGAAGCCACCGTCCCCTCCGGTCAGATTCTGTACAATCAGGCGATCATCGACGGCATCGTGCGTTCCAACGCCCTGGGTCACGAGATCAACATCGAGATTCCCGAAATATAATAGTTTTAAAAATCAAAATAGGCGGCCTCACCCTGCATAAAAACACGGGTGAGGCCGTTTTTTAATGAAATATGCGCCCTGAAGCCGTCGACTTTAGGGCGCATGTCAAATGAGAGAGTTTATCAAGAATTACTGTTTTGTCATGGCAAGCAATTGTTCTCGGGTGTTCTTTCTTAGAAGATCGTAAATATCACATTCGCCGAAAGTTTCCTCTGTACGAATTAACGGTTCCATAAAGGCGGCAGAGATCCACGGTAACCATACTCCGTTTTCAGCAGTGTAAAAAACTTGGTCTGCAACATTGCATGCCTCTAGGCAAAGACCTCTGTAGTGATATCCCCAATTCCCGTACAGATCCATAGCTTTAGCCGTGTTGTTTTGCAGAAGACCGGCTATTTTTAAGTATCCCTGATTTCCACACCGAAGATATTGCTTAAACAATTCGTAATAAGCGTTTACACCAAAAACATCGATGGAAGAATGACCGGTAGCAATAACAGACCATCCGGCAGTATTGCCCTTCTTGAAAATATTAAGCGAATCGTATTGAGAGGTGGTGGAAAAGGGGATTGAAAAGTCGTAAGTGTATACCCACGACATTGCACTGACGGCGGCGTGTTCCAATGCAGGATAATA
>JAFVQV010000182.1 GCA_017504645.1 Clostridia bacterium
CTCTCAACTCCACCTGTAGTATGCCGCATGAAACTGAAAATAACAAAAAACAGCCCTATCCATACAGATAGAGCTGTTTTTAAGTCTCGTTTAAATCAAAAATCCACCGTTAACACCAAGCACCTGACCTGTGATAAACGATGCCTTTTCCGATGCCAAGAACAGCAGCGCCTGCGCCACATCGTCGGCGGTTCCCAACCGCATCAGCGGTGTCTCCTCCCGCAGCGCAGCGCGGGTCTCGTCATCCAAATTACGGCACATGTCGGTGTCGATCACACCGGGTGCTACACAGTTTACACGGATCCCCGCCGGTCCCAGTTCCTTAGCCAACGCTTTTGAAAATCCAATCAACCCCGCTTTGGCGGCGGAATAGGCAACTTCACAAGAAGCACCGGTAATCCCCCACATAGAGGACACCGTCAGGATCACGCCCTCGTGCCGCCGTACCATGTCGGGGACTATCGCATGACAACTATGATATGCCCCGTCCAGATGAGTCGCCATCATTTTGCGCCACTCGTCCGGTGTGGTATCCGTCAGCAATTTTTGAGAAGCGACACCCGCATTGTGGATCAGCACATCGATATGTCCGCAACGGTGCAGCACCTGCTGCACCATGTCAGCGGTTTGCTGCGCATCGGCCACATCTGCCTGCACCACAAAGGCATCCCCGCCCGCCGCGACGATTTCCTCCACCAAGGCTTGTGCAGCCTCACAAGAACAACAGTAGTTGATCGCAACCGCATACCCATTCGCAGCAAATAAGCGCGCGGTCTGCGCACCGATCCCCCGCGAGGCACCGGTGATAAGAACAGTTTTCATCTTATAACTCCAACGCAATGGTTTTGCCGGTGGTGTCAAAGGGGCGATAGGTCACACCCGTCATATCGAACATCATTTTGGAAGCCGTTACCGAATCGGTTTCAGCGTACTTGTCCTGTAAATAGATGACTTCTTTGATGCCCGACTGGATAATGGCCTTGGCGCACTCGTTACACGGGAACAGCGTGGTATATACCTTAGCCCCCTCCAACCCCGAGCGACCGTGATTGAGAATCGCGTTCAGCTCCGCATGGCATACATATAAGTATTTGGTCTCCAGCGGTGCACCATCCCGCGCCCAGGGCATATCGTCGTCATGACAGCCGATGGGCATCCCATTGTATCCCACCGACAAAATCTTATTATCCTGCCCCACGATACAGGCACCTACCTGCGTGCCGGGATCCTTGCTCCGCTGTGCCGACAGCAGAGCGATCCCCATAAAATATTCGTCCCAGGAAAGATAACCCTCGCGTTTCATTGTACTTCCTCCTCCAGCAACTGCGGTAACGCACCGGCATACAGCCGAAATGCGGTCGGCAGTGCATATTCATTAAGCTGTTCTCTGTTCACCCACCTATAATCGGCAGGCGGGTCAAAGGGCTCCACCCTCAAAATCAATCCATTCAAATGCCATTCCACATGAGAAAACACATGCTTACCCGCAGGTGCCGGCTCACGCGAAAGAACGCAGGCACCCCATTGCTCAAGTAAGGCAGATATGGCAAGGTCGTGTGGTCCGCATAGAAGATTGGGCAGTTCCCACATTCCGCCTAACAAGCCACTGGATTCGCGACGATGCAACAGCACTCGCGGTGGTTGCTCATCAGACAACACCGTCAGCACCGTTCGTTTTTCTGTTCGCCGCTTTTTCGGTGCGGCGCGAGTGGGCAGCTGCGCCGCGCGTTCTGTCCCCGCGACTGCGCAATATTCGCTAATGGGACACTCGGCACAGCGCGGCATGGCGTTGGGCAAGCAGATCGTCTCCCCCAACTCCATCAGCCCCTGATTGAAATCGCCGGGATGATCTGCGGGAACGATCTCATTGACTAACGCCGCCAATCGCTTACGCACCGAGGGTTGCATGACATCACCCTCATCATTGGTCAAACGCGCCAGCACCCGCAGCACATTGCCGTCCACGGCAGCGACACGCTGTCCAAAAGAGATCGAGGCGATCGCCCCTGCGGTATATTCGCCGATGCCCGACAAGGTGATCAACTCCTCATAGGAGGACGGCAATTCCCCGCCAAAGGCATCCATCACCTGTCGTGCGGCCTTTTGCAGGTTGCGTACGCGACTGTAATACCCCAGTCCTTCCCACAGCTTAAGCAGCACATCCTCTGACGCCGTTGCCAGATCGGCAATGGCGGGCAGCGCCTCCATAAACCGTTCAAAATAAGGCAGCGCCGCCTCAATGCGTGTTTGCTGCAGCATGATTTCTGACACCCACACCCGATAGGGGGATGGGTCGGTACGCCACGGGAACGCCCGCTCGTGAAGGCGATACCACGCTACCAAGGGCGCGGCTATACCGTGAACATCCTTCATTCTTTCACCCACTGTTCCCAAATTTCGGGACAGTATCCCACTGTTGCTCGACGTCCGTTGCGCACGATGGGCGTACGCAATGCCTTAGGCGTTTCCAGCAATTTTTCTTCCTTATCGCTTTCATACGCCAGATAACGAATCAACGCGGCGGCCTCCGCCTTGGGATCAATCAGTGCATCCACACCGCCGACAGCGGCGCAAACACTGCGCAGCTCTCCGCGGCTTATGCCGAATTTATCCACTTCGATACGCTGTACCGAAACGCGGCGTTCCTTAAAGAATCGCTCCGCCTTTTTGGTATCAAAGCATTTGCTTTTTCCAAAAATCTGTATGGTACTCATCCGCGGCTAAACTCCCGTAATTCTAATCCCTTGTTGTGATCCAGCGCCCACTGGATGTTCCAGCTGTTGGTAAACAACAGCAGCGGATTGCCACGCAGATCCTGAACGCACTTGGTATCCGAGGTAATATCCAAGGACTTCACATCGATATTTTCTCCCGCGATCCAACGGATATATTGATATGGCAGGCCTTCCATGATAACATCCACGCCGTATTCGTTCTTCAAGCGATATTCCAGCACATCAAATTGCAGCGTGCCCACCACACCCACAATGACCTCTTCCATACCGCCGCCCGGCTCCTGGAAGATCTGAATGGCACCCTCCTGTGCGATCTGTGAGGTGCCCTTTACGAATTGCTTTCGTTTCATGGTATCCTTTTGCCGCACCAAGCGGAAATGCTCCGGAGCAAAGGTAGGAATCCCCTC
>JAFVQV010000025.1 GCA_017504645.1 Clostridia bacterium
CAAGGAACTGGAATGAGTGTACCCATCGTCTGTCCATAGTCACTGTTGACTTGAACTTGAAATCTTTTGTAAACTTGATTGTAGCTTCACCTGTAAGGAGGAGACGGTCGGTCTGGCCCGCTCGCTGTGTGATGGCGCAGCACGCGGACAGTACCCGTGCCGCCGCCTTGAGCGGTGTTCCCGCAGGACGTCGCCGTTTGCTGAAAAAGCTGGTGGCGACCCGCACAGAACCGTTTGTTCTGCCTCAAGTGGAAACCTCTGACGAGGAGGAACCGCTGCTGAGGGTGTCGGTAGACTATACCGAAAAAGAATTTTCCGCGCTTATCATCGACGGCGCGTGGAAAAGCATGGGGCAGACCCTGCCCATGAAATGCTTGCTGGCGATCTGTGCGGCGATGATGACATCCATGTGGTATGCCGCCGCGGCGTTACCCGTGTTTGTGCTGGTGTTGGCACTGCTGTTGCTGTGGCCGGTCATGACCGGCCGTTTTCAGGCGCGGCGCGCCATTGATGCTACCGATGGACAGGCCTTGCACCTGATCGTCGATCTCACCCCCTCCTACCTCCGCGCACAGGGAAAAGGGGAGGACGGCAAACGCCTGACCATTCCGTGGACCGCGGTGACCCGTGCGGTAGAACGCCCTGACAGTGTGGAATTTTACACCGGCAGAAAGGTCATTCGCATTCCAAAGCATTGCATTGACGACATGGACGAGCTGCGCCGAACGGCAGACAGCTGTATGGGGAAAAAATAAGAGAGGGGAGGGTCCCTGTGGACAATAATGAGTATACCTCATCGCCGGACACGGCGTTATATATCGTAACAGCGGGCCGTTCCCCCTCTTGGCCGGAGCGGGAACGCTGGCAAAAGACCATGCACGGCAGCCGCTCGCTGGTATGGATATTGGCACTGATACTGACGTTGTTTTTTGCTTACGATGCCGTGGTCACCGCGGTGACAAGCTTGGGCTCGTCTCCCTCGTGGTGGATGGTGCTGGAGCTGCTGGCGATCTTGCTGGTTGCTGTGGGCGGAACGGTGTGGCTGTGCTTTTTCCCCATGATGTACAATCATCGCCTGCGCAACGAATTGCAGACCCAGTGGTACGACAGCCAGGCAGACCGTAAACGGTTGGAGGCGGGCTACACCATAGGCTTTTACGGGGATCGGGTGGTGCATACCGATGTACGGGGCGCCACGGTCCTGTATTATCCGCAGATCACTGCCTGCGTGGAAACGGCGGACGGCATTGCCCTGTCCTCCGAAACGGTGTACATTCTCGTGCGAGCGCAGGACCTGACGGCTCAGCAACTGCTGTATATCCGCGAGCATTTGCGGGAACGATTGGCTCCGTCGGTATTTCGTATCAAGGCCGTGCCGCTTGCCTATCTGCAAGAGCCGCTACCCGTCATGCCGTTTCAAAACGACGATGCGGTGATCGCTCACGGGACGATTGCCCTGCCCCGTCGGGGTACGCTGTATCGTCAGCGGTTGCGTACCGTTACGGTGAACTTTCTCATTCCCGCCATGCTGGTCTATGGCGCGGCGCTGACCGCCTATCTGCCCGTCACAGGCAGTAAACTGCTGGATCTGCTGATCTTCTGCGGCGGTATGCTTGCCGGGGCGTGTCTGCTGGTCCGAGGGCTTACCCTGTTCGGCAAAAAGCGTACTCGCTGTGAGTTGGCGTTCACGCGGGAGGGACTGGCCTCCTACCGCGACGGTGTCACCGGCTTCAGCGTGTGGGAACGGGTGCGGGTCACGTTGCTGAAAAAAGGCGTGTATCTGCAATTTTTTGACGGCACCCACCTGACGGTCCCGTGGAAGACCATCGATCAACCCGACGCGGTGCGTGAACACTTTACGAATACAACCTTGTAAAAGGAGATATATCCAATGGAAGAGCAAAATACCGTACAATCCAAGCTGATCAATGTCGTACTGGAAAAGGAAATGAAAAAAAGTTTCCTGGACTACTCCATGTCGGTCATCGTGGCGCGTGCGCTGCCCGATGTGCGTGACGGTCTGAAGCCGGTACATCGGCGCATCCTGTACACCATGCATGAGGACGGCTTCACCCCCGATAAGGCACACCGTAAGTGCGCCACCACCGTGGGCGACGTGCTGGGTCACTATCATCCCCACGGCGATGCTTCCGTTTATGATGCCATGGTGCGTATGGCACAGGACTTCTCACTGCGTTACCCCCTGGTAGACGGTCACGGTAACTTCGGTTCGGTGGACGGCGATCCTCCGGCTGCGTATCGTTATACCGAGGCGCGCATGAGCAAGATGGCGCTGGACATGCTGGCGGATATCGAAAAGGAAACGGTGGATTTCGTCCCCAACTTTGACGATACCACCGTGGAGCCGGTGGTGCTGCCCTCCCGTTTCCCCAACCTGTTGGTGAACGGCTCGGCGGGTATTGCCGTAGGTATGGCCACCAATATTCCGCCCCATAACCTGTGTGAGGTCATTGACGGTATTTGCCTGCTGATCGATAATCCCGACGCCTCCTTGCCGGAGATCATGGAGATCATCAAAGGGCCCGATTTCCCCACCGGCGGTGTGATCATGGGCTATTCGGGCATCCGCGCGGCGTATGCGACGGGTCGCGGTAAGATCACCGTGCGTGCTAAGACCGAGATCGAAGAACATAACGATCGTTTCCGCATCGTGATCACCGAGATCCCGTACCAGGTAAATAAACAGAATTTGGTAAAATCCATCATCGAACTGGCAGACGAAAAGCGTGTGGAAGGCATCCGCGACGTGGTAGACCATTCCAGCCGTGAAGGTCTGCGGGTGGTCATTGACCTGAAAAAGGATGCCAATCCGCAGGTGGTGCTCAACCAGCTGTTTGCGTTTACACAGATGCAGGTCACCTTCGGCGCCATTATGCTGTCGCTGGTAAACGGAGTGCCTCGCGTTCTTACGCTCAAGCAGATGCTGGAGGAATATATCAAATTCCAGTGCGAGGTCATCACCCGCCGCACCATCTTTGATCTGAAAAAGACAAAGGATCGCGCCCATATCGTGGAGGCGCTGCACACCGCTGTCGATTTCATCGACGAGGTCATTAGCATCATCCGTTCCTCCGCCGATACCGCCGACGCCAAGCAGAAGCTGATGGAACGCTTTGGCTTTGACGACATACAGGCGGAAGCCATCGTGCAGATGCGTTTGCGCCAGCTGTCCGGTCTGGAGCGGCAGAAGATCGAGGATGAATTGAACGCCTTGCACGCCCGTATTATCGAGCTGGAGGGTATTCTGGCAGATGAAAATAAGGTACACGCCATCCTCAAGGAAGAATGCTTGAAAATGCGTGATAAGTACGGTGATGAGCGCCGCACCGAGATCTCCATGGTCTCCGGTGAGGTGGATATTGAAGACCTCATCCCGGTGGAGGACTGCGTGCTCACCATGTCGCAGCTGGGCTATATCAAGCGCCAGCCCATGGATCAGTACGAGACCCAGCATCGCGGCGGTCGCGGCATTAAGGGCATGACCACCCGCGAAGAGGACATTACCGAGACCATGTTCATGTGCTCCAGCCATGACATGATCATGTTCTTCACCACCGCAGGACGGGTGTATCGTCTGAAGTGCTACGAGATTCCGGAGGGAAGCCGTACTGCCAAGGGCACCAACATTATCAACCTGTTGCCCATTGAAACCAACGAAAAGGTCACCGCCATGATCCGTGTGCCGGTGTTTGATCCCGATAAGTACCTGTGCATGGTCACCCGTAAGGGCGTGATCAAGCGTACTCGCCTGGATGCCTACTCCAATGCCCGTAAGAGCGGTCTCATTGCCGTGGATCTGGACGAGGGTGACGAGCTGGCATGGGTGCAGATGACTGACGGCTGTCAGAAGCTGTTGGTGGCCACCCGTCAGGGTATGGCGATCTGCTTCGACGAAAACGATGCCCGTGTAGTGGGTCGTACCGCCCGCGGTGTACGCGCCATTGCGTTGGCTGAGGACGATGAAGTGGTCAGCATGGTGGTCCGCCGTGAGGATCAGCTGCTGCTCACCGTGACGGAAACGGGCTATGGCCGCTTAAGCGAATTTGACGATTACCGCATTCAGTCTCGTGGCGGTAAGGGTCTCACCAACTACCACACCGACGAATATGGTCTGGTAGCGGGTGTACGCGCTATCAACCCCACCGACGATATCATCCTCATCTCCTCCGGTGGCATTATCATTCGTATGCCCGCCGCCGAGATCCGTCAATGCCGCCGTCCCTCCAAGGGTGTGCGCGTCATGACGCTGAAGGACGATACTCGTATCGTGTCTATGGTAGAAGCACCGCAGGAGCCTGAAACCGATACGCAGGAACCCGTCGCCGCAGAGGAACAGACGGAAGAATAACCGATGAAACTGAAAAATTCTCCGCGGCATGGCCGTTTTACGGAACGCGGAGAATTTTTTGTACACGAAATTCGTAGGAGGAACACCCACATGTCCACTGTGATTGCCGCCATTGCCACCCCCATTGCCCCCGCGGGCTTGGGGGTGATTCGCCTGTCCGGCGATGGCGCGATCGAGGTGGCGGCGCGGGTGTTCCGTCCCTTGTATGAGGAACGACAGCTTACCTCCCTGAACGGATATACCGCCGTCTATGGGCATGTGATCGACGGGGAGGGGGACATTGACGAATGTGTTGCCACCGTGTTCCGTGCCCCCCACAGCTATACCGGGGAAGACGTGGTGGAGCTGTCCTGCCACGGTGGTGTATACCTGCTGCAGCGTACACTGAGAGCGCTGTTGGAGGCGGGTGCCGTCCCTGCGGGCGCAGGCGAGTTTACCCGCCGCGCCTTTGAAAACGGAAAATTGGATCTTACCCGTGCGGAGGCGGTCATGGACCTCATTGCCGCTGACGGACGACTGGCGGCGAAGACCGCCCTTGCCGCCCGCGAGGGCGCAGTATTCCGCCGTTTGCAGGCGGTGAAGGAGTCGCTGGTGGGACTGCAGGCCCAGTTCTCCGCTTTTGTAGATTACCCCGATGACGATATCCCCGACCTGTCTCCCGCGGCACTGGATGCGTCCCTTGCCGCCGCCGAGCAGGAGCTGTCTGCCCTGCTTGCCACCTATGATGCAGGGCGCGTGCTTCGCAAGGGGGTGGACACCGTCATTGTGGGCAGTCCCAACGTGGGCAAGTCCACCCTGATGAACCTGCTGTCGGGCTGTGAGCGCAGCATCGTGACCGATGTGGCGGGCACTACTCGCGATGTAGTAGAAGAGACAGTGCGGGTAGGGGAGGTATGCCTGCGATTGGCGGATACCGCCGGCATCCGCGATACTGCCGATGCGGTAGAAGCCATCGGCGTGCAGCGTTCTCGCCGCCGTCTGGAGACGGCCGCCTTGGTACTGGCGGTATTTGACGGCTCCCGCCCGCTGGATGACGACGATCGTCGCCTCATAGCGCAGCTCCCCCGTGACACCGCCATTGCGGTGGTCAACAAGCAGGATCTGCCTCAAAAAATTGACAAAGAGTATATTGAAAGTATTTTTCAACAAATTGTATACACCGATGCCCACACGGGTACGGGACTGTCCGCGCTGACCGCGGCGGTGGCGCACATCACAGGTGTTCACCGTCTGACGGGGGAACAGCCTGTATTGGTTACCGAGCGTCAGCGCAGTTGTGCCCATCGGGCGTGGCAGTGCGTGCAGGAGGCGCGGCGAGCCATGGCGGACGGCATGACGCTGGACGCGGTGTCGGTCAGCACCGACGGTGCGTTAACGGCGATTCTGGAGCTGACGGGCGAGCGTGCCACCGAAGCGGTGGTGGACGGGATTTTCGCCCGCTTCTGTGTGGGGAAATAAGAGGTTTTTATGAAAAAATTGAAAGAAATTTTCCAAAAATACCGCGAAATCGTCTTATATATCCTGTTCGGCGGGCTGACGACGATTGTCAGCTTTCTGTCGGCAGGTGTTGCCAAATGGCTGCTGGAGGCGGCGGGTGGCAGCACCCACGTGGTGTCCACCGTCAGTACCGCCTTTTCGTGGGTATGCGCGGTGACCTTTGCGTATCTCACCAACCGCGTGTGGGTATTTGAGTCCACGGCGCGGGGGATGGCCGCCATCCTCAAAGAAGCCGCCGCCTTTTACGGCGGGCGGGTGTTTACCCTGCTGTTCGAGACAGCCTTTATGTGGGTTGGCAATTCCCTGTTGCAGCTTGACTACTGGTGGACCAAGATTGCCGCCAACGTGGTGGTGCTGGTACTCAACTACGTTATCAGTAAGCTGCTGGTATTCCGCAATACAAAACAATAACCGCCCGTGCTAAGCACAGGCGGTTAAAACCGAAACAGAATGTCAAACGATTATTTAATGACGGTGCCCATAGTGCCGGGAGCCACGCAGCCTGCGTTGGACTCGTCGGTGTCGATGTGCATGGCGAGAGCGAAGGAATCGCTGACGCGGACCACCACATCACCGAAGGTGAGGGCACGGCCGCTGGTCTCCACGCTGACGCTGACAACATCCTTATCCTTCAGACCGAATTCGGCGGCGTCGGCGGTGGTCATGTGAATGTGACGCTTGGCGGCGATAACGCCTTCGGTCAGTTCCACTTCACCGCAGGGGCCGACCAGTTTACAGGCACCGGAGCCGGCGATGTCACCGGATTCGCGGATGGGAGCATCCACGCCGATGGAACGGGCATCGGTCAGCGACAGTTCCACCTGAGAGGCCTTACGGGTGGGACCCAGAATGCTGACGCCGGGCAGGCTCTTCTTGGAGCCGACAACTTCCACACGCTCGGCACAGGCGTACTGACCGGGCTGAGACAGATCCTTTTTCACCGTCAGCTGGTAGTCCTTGCCGAACAGGATATCCAAATGCTCGCGGGACAGATGAACGTGACGGGCGGAGGTTTCCACCAACACTTGCTTTGACATAATACATACACCTCTATATCAATAACGTTACTGTACAAAACTTTAGCATATCCCCCTTGTTTTGTCAAGGTGGGGAAAGGGGTAACACCATGGATCAGCGCTGGGAACAATTAAAACGGGAATGTGAAAGATGCCGTGCCTGCGGGCTATGCGAGGCGCGGCATCATGTGGTGTTCGGCGTGGGCAATCCGCAGGCAGAGGTGCTGTTTATCGGCGAGGGCCCCGGTGAAAACGAGGACCTGCGGGGAGAACCTTTCGTCGGCCGCGGCGGGCAACTGCTGGATACCATGCTGGAAGCGGTGGGACTCTCCCGCAAGCACAACATTTACATCGCCAACACGGTGAAATGCCGCCCGCCCAAAAACCGCGATCCGTTGCCGGAGGAGCAGGATGCCTGCGGCAACTGGCTGAAGCAGCAGATGAATCTGATCTCGCCCAGGATCGTGGTTTGTTTAGGCCGCATTGCCGCCTTTCGCATGATCTCGCCGGATTTTAAAGTGACCAAGCAGCACGGTCAATTCTTTGAAAAAGACGGTGTGCTGTACATGGGCATGTTCCACCCTGCGGCGATCTTACGCAATCCCCATCAAAAACCCGAAGCCTTTGCGGATTTTCTCAAGCTGCGTGACAAGATCGAGGAGATCTGCACCCACACCGAGCTGCGATTTGACGACTGAAAACCTGCCAATACTCTATAAAAACCACGGAACGGCGGATGATATATGAAATCATGGATCAAACGGAGCGTGACGCTCCTGCTCACCTTGCTGCTCACCGTTTGCCTGCTGTTGCCTGCAGCGGCCGAAAGCATGCGATATACCTATCCCGAAACCGAAGAGGACAAGATCGTGTCCCCCTCCGCCATGCTCATGTATGTGGGTGTCAAGCAGGAGCAGGATGTGATCCTGTACGAAAAGGACGTGGATACCCGCTATCAGCCGGGTGCCCTCATGCGCATTGCCATGATCGGCTATGCCATGAAGCTGATCAACGACAATAAGATCGATATGGACACCGTCACGGGCAGCTATACCCTCCCCATGTTCAACCATTATGTGGCGGGGACGGGTCTGCATGTAGCGCTGATGAATTTTGGCGAGACCTGGACGGTGCGCGACCTGCTGACGGTGTGCACGTTACAAACCGCCGCCG
>JAFVQV010000183.1 GCA_017504645.1 Clostridia bacterium
AGGAATGTAAAAGCGCCCCGCGGCATTGCCGCGGGGCGACACCTATGGAGGGGTTACGATGAAACGAACAGTAGCGCTGTTGTGTGCGGTGGGATTGCTGTGTACTGCCTGCGGGAACGCTGACGTGCCCGAGGGTGGCACCACCACGGCAACTACCGAGGGGGCACAAACGGCGACCACCACCATCGCGGCGAGTGCGACTGCCGCAACCACCACAGGTACAGAATCGGTGGGTGTGGCGGGTACCACCTCTGCGGAGGTAAAGGGCACGGTGGGTCGCCCTGCTACGACCACCACCACGAAAGCGGGTACCACTGCGACGGTCGCGCCTGTGGACGTGTCTACTGACAACATCGTCCCGTTCGGCACTGCCAAAGGCACCATCACCGCCACGGATACCACCTTTGAAAGCGAGCATTTTCGCTTTCACATCGCCGCCAATGTGTATCTGGTGGAGGGGTTTGCGGAGAAGTTTGAAAAATTGTACGACGTGATGGAAAAGGTTTCGGGGCTGACATTCAAGGCTCACAGTCCCAGCTTTGCTAAGCTGACCATCGTGGTCACCCGCGAGACGCATCCCGGCGCCAGTGCCGACTGCGAAGTGGGTCCTGCCTATGCCGCCGGCTTTGGTCGAGAGGTCAAGGTGTCGCCGGGGGATTTGTTTTTGGGTCTTTCGTACACCGTCATTCACAAATTGGCTCACGTGCTGCAAAGCGATACATCGCTGAAAACCTTTAACAAGGTGCTCAGCGAGGGGTTTGCCGAGTACACCACCTACAAAGTGCTCAAATACCTGCAACAGCACGACCGGGAGTTCGGTGCGCTGTTTTCGCCTGCCGATGCCTGCGTGATGTATATGGATATCGCCGACCCCAACAATCTGTACAAACAGTCGGTGCAGTACTGGATGGAGCACGATTTTCCCTTTGAGTATGCCTCCAATTGCGGGTATGCGGTGGGATTTCGGCTGATGAGTTATCTGGATGCTGAGTACGGCAGTTACACCAAGTGGCTCACCGAGTACCAAAAGCGGTACGCCTACACAGGCAACAGCGATAGTGCTCAGGTGGACTTCGACAAGCAGGTTCAGGTGGTGACCGATGCCTACGGCGCGGCCTGCTACGACGGGTTCTACCCGTGGGTGAAGCGGCACGAGGCGCAATTCGCGGGTAATGCGTTTACCATAGCGGATTATCGCCATCTGTCACAGTTGATTGCGTATCCCCGCTACTACCATTCGGGATTTTATGAGAGCGTTCCCGAATTGATGGGGATGAAATATCGGGATTTGTGCCTGTCCCTTGTGGAATACCGCCATTACCTGACGGCGTACAAGAAAGTCGATGACAGTCGACTGGTGCTGCGCAAGAGTGCCGATGTGGCGGTGGCACTGTACGATGCGAACGGAAAGTTCTTGAAGGCCACCCGCGGTACGCTGACGAGGGGACAATATGCCATGGAATACGTCATCCCGCTGGACGGGGTGTATTATGTGAAAATTTTCGGCAGCGGCGAGACCGCGCTGAACATCACCTTGTCGTAACATAGGAAGATAAGACCCCGCCCCGCGCCGTTCGGCGCGGGGCGGGGTCTGTTATTTGTCGGGATGCTGCAACCCTTGAGGCAGACCGAGAATATAGTCGGCGGACACACCGTAATACAGGCACAATTTGCAAATGTGTTCAAGTTTAAATTGCCGTTTTCCGCTTTCGTATAGGTGGTACTGCGGACGAGTGATGTTTAAGATGGCAGCAATATCCACCTGCTTTTTGTCTTTATCTTCGCGAAGCTCCCGCAAAATTTCATAGTGTTTTTTCATAATCCTCAACACCCCTTTTTGTCTATTAAGCAGATTATAGCAGAGTATTCAAACAAATACTTGAAATGTATTCAAACGAATACTAAAATAGTTTGTGAAAGGAGTGTTATTATGATTGGAATACGGTTAGCGGATGCGGATGAGTTATACCGTCTATATTGGGAACTGAGCTTGCTGACCTATCTGCAGCAGCTGATACAGCGGGACGAGGACGGCGGCGGAGACGAGGGGGAGCTCGCCGTGGAGGCAGGGGCGTATCTGCTGGACAAGCAGGCGCAGATGGTGACTCGGTTAAAGGCTCTCTTGGAGGACGAGGCGTTCGGCGTGCCCCTCGGGCGGCGGTGAGTATGTAGGGGCGGGCGCTGTCCACCCCTACGGTGCTGTCGTGGGGGTGCAGATGTGCCCGTCGTTATGAGCGGCGAGGGCTTTCAGCCCCTCGTGCACTGCCGCAAAGCCCGAAATGCTCAGGCGGGTGTCGCACAGCTCGGTCAGCTTTGAAAAATCCGCTTCAAAATCCCGATTGGCGGTGAGATAGCGGTTAAAGATCGCCGCCGTCACCCCTGCGTGTGCCGCCGCCTGTCCCGCGGCGCCGTTTTCCCACGCAGAATACCGCAGAAGATCCGCCGTCTGCATGGGGGTGAGGGTCACCGCCCCCGCCGGCAGCATGCCTACGGGCTCGGGCAGGGTGTAGGGCAGGTTATCCCCCAAATACACCACCAGCGCCGCCACGCTGCTCACCGAAAAGGTGAGAGTACCGTCCGCGGTGCCCAGTGCCGCCGTGGCGGCAGCGCTGCCCTCGTCGCGGAACAGGTCGCCCAGTGTGACGGTGCCGTTTTCCGTGGCGATCTCCGTCTGGGGGGCGTAGCCCGTGGCGGTCATGGTGTGGGTGCGGGTATCGGTGGTGAGCCACACCGCGCCCGTCAGCTCGCCGCCCGCGTCCCGCATCAGCAGGGCGTACTGTCGCACCCGCCCCGTGGGGGCGTCGGCCTCCTGTGGGGTGTCAGTAGGGAGCAGGTGATCCAGCAGCAGGGGGAGCAGCAGCACGGCGCTGAATACCGTAACCGCCAGTGCGAACGCCGCCAGCACCGTCTTGGCGGTGAGGTGGGAGGGAGGAGCACCGTGTTTCACGAGACCACCCTCCCATCCCGAATACAGATGCGGCGGGACGCGGTCTGTGCCACGGTGGGGTCGTGGGTGATGAGCACCACCGTGTGTCCCTCCCGATGAAGGGCGTGGAGCATGTCCATGATCTCGCCGCCCGAGCCCGTGTCCAGATTGCCCGTGGGCTCGTCCGCCAGTATGAGGGGCGGCGCCATGGCGATGGCGCGGGCGATGGCGACCCGCTGCTGTTGCCCGCCCGACAGCTCGGCGGGGCGGTGGGTGAGGCGCGTTTCCAGTCCCACCCGTTTTAGGCTCTCCCGCGCACGGCGGCGGCGTTCCTCACGCCCCACACCGCGGTAGATCAGCGGCAGCTCCACGTTTTCCAGCGCGGTGAGCGACGGGATCAGGTGAAAGCCCTGAAACACGAACCCGATCTCCCGTCCCCGCACCTGCGCCCGCAAGGACGGGGAACAGCGGGACATATCCCGCCCGTTTAAGCGGTAGCACCCCTCGCTGGGGGTGTCCAGACAGCCCAAAATGTTCATTAACGTGGATTTTCCCGAGCCCGATTGCCCCACCACTGCCACAAATTCTCCCTGCCCGATGGTGAGGGACACGTCGTCCAGCGCCCGTACCTCGCCTGCCGCCGTGCGGTACCGCTTGCTGACGTTTTGCAGCGAAATGAGTTCCTCCATCGTCATCGCCTCCGCCGATAGTATGTCCCGCCCGCGGCGGGACTTGCATTTGCCAAAAAATTGTGGTACGCTGAAAGGGACAAAGGCGGTGAGGGTGTGGAACACAAGACGAAAATACTGGACGAGGCGGCGCTTAGTCGCTCTATGGCGCGCATTACGCATGAAATTTTGGAGCGCAATCGCGGCGTGGAGGGCATCTGCCTGCTGGGTGTCAAGCGACGGGGCGTGCCGCTGGCACAGCGGTTGGCGGAGAACATTCGCCGCATTGAGGGCGTGTCGGTGCCGGTGGGCACCATCGATATCACCCTCTACCGCGACGACAAAAGCATCACCGACGGCCTGCCCGCCGCCGAGGCCTGCGACATTCCTTGCGACGTGCGGGAGCACACCGTCATCATCGTGGACGACCTGATCTACACGGGCCGCACCGCCCGCGCCGCCATGGAGGCGGTATTCACCTTTGGCAGACCCCGCAGTCTGCAGCTGGCGGTGGTGGTGGACCGCGGCCATCGGGAGCTGCCTATTCGCCCCGATTTCGTGTGCAAAAATATCCCCACCGCCAAGAGCGAACGAGTGTCCGTTCTGGTGAACGAGCTGGACGGCGAGGACGGCGTATATCTGGAGTAAAAATTTTTCTTTACATTTTAAAAAGTGTATGGTATAATAGCCAAGCGTGCGAAATGCACAGCCCTTGCCCGGTCTGCGGAGGATGCCCCTTGGGGGACACACCGTTTCCCTTATCTGGGCTTGCGGCGAATATTTTGAAAGAGGTGTTTTCACGATGATGTTGAAAAACGAAAAAACCGAAATTATGCAGCAGTATGCTACCCACGAGGGCGACACCGGTTCTCCCGAGGTTCAGATCGCCGTGCTGACCAAGCGCATCAACGACCTGACCGAGCACTTGAAGGTGCATACCAAGGATCACCACTCCCGCCGCGGTCTGCTGAAGATGGTCGGTCATCGCCGTAACCTGCTGGGTTACCTGATGAAGAAGGACATCAACCGCTATCGCGCTATCGTCGAGAAGCTGGGTCTGCGTAAGTAAGAAAGTCAGTGAGGCAGGTAGATGCCACATCTACCTGCCTCGTCCTGCGTTTTCACACGGTGTGTCAGGACTATTTTAGCAGTGAAACGAGCGCTTTCACGCAGAGCGTTGGTTTTCTTGCTAAAACTCCTGAAGTACACCGTTTTGAAATAAAAATTTTGTAACGGAGGTACTAGTATGTTCGAAAACTATCGCGTATTCGAAACCACCCTGGCCGGCCGTCCCCTGAAGGTGGAGACCGGTAAAATGGCGCAGCTGTCCGGCGGCTCCTGCATGGTGCGCTACGGCGACACCTGCATCCTGTGCAACGTGACTGCGTCCGCCAAACCCCGCGACGGTGTGGATTTCTTCCCCCTGTCCGTAGATTACGAGGAAAAGCTGTACGCCGTGGGTCATATCCCCGGCTCCTTCCAGCGCCGTGAGGGTCGCCCCACCGAGAAGGCTATCCTGACCTCTCGCGTCATCGACCGTCCCATTCGCCCCCTGTTCCCCAAGGATATGCGCAACGACGTGTCCATCGTCTGCACCGTCATGTCCGTGGATCCCGATTGCCCGCCTGAGACCACCGCCATGATCGGTGCGTCCATCGCCATCTCCATCTCGGATATTCCGTGGGATGGCCCCATTTCGGGTGTGGTCGTGGGTCTGGTGGACGGCGAGTACGTCATCAACCCCACCGCCGAGCAGGAAAAACGCTCCGATATGCACGTGACCGTGGCTTCCACCGCGGATCTGGTGGCTATGATCGAGGCCGGCGCCAACGAGATCGACAACGATACCATGTTCGAGGGTATCATGAAGGGTCACGAGGCCAACCAGCAGATCGTGGAGTTCATCAAGGGCATTCAGGCCGAGATCGGTAAGCCCAAGTTCGCGTTCGAGTCCAACGATCCCGATCCCGAAATGTTCGAGGCCATCAAGGACTTCGCCATTGAGGACGTGCGCTTTGCGCTGGATACCGACGACAAGCTGGTGCGCGACGAGCGCCTGCGTCCCGTGTACGACAAGGTGCACGAGAAGTTTGACGAGGTGTATCCCGAACTGACGACTAAGATCGACGAGTGCCTGTACAAGCTGCAGAAATACGTGGTACGCCGCTGGCTGCTGGATGACGGCAAGCGCGTGGACGGCCGCGGTATCAACGATATGCGCCCCTTGGCGGCGGAAGTGGATCTGCTGCCCCGCGTGCACGGTTCGGGTATGTTCACCCGCGGTCAGACTCAGGTGCTGACCACCGTCACTCTCGGCAACGCCGACGACGCCCAGTTGCTGGACGGTCTGGACGACGAGACCGAGAAGCGCTACATGCATCACTACAACTTCCCCTCCTACTCGGTGGGTGAAACCAAGCCTTCCCGCGGCCCCGGCCGTCGTGAGATCGGTCACGGCGCTCTCGCCGAGCGCGCGCTGGTGCCGGTGCTCCCCTCCAAGGAGGAGTTCCCCTACACCATGCGGTTGGTGTCCGAGGTGCTGTCCTCCAACGGCTCCACCTCTCAGGCCTCCATCTGCGGCTCTACCTTGGCTCTGATGGCTGCCGGTGTGCCGATCAAGGCACCCGTTGCCGGTATCTCCTGCGGTCTGATCACCGAGGGTGATCGCTTCATGACCATGGTGGATATCCAGGGTCTGGAGGACTTCTTCGGCGATATGGACTTTAAGGTCGGCGGTACCCACAAGGGCATCACCGCTATCCAGGTGGATATCAAGATCGACGGTCTGACCTACGAGATCATCGAGGCAGCCCTTAAGAAGACCCGCGAAGCCCGCATCTATATCCTGGATGAG
>JAFVQV010000184.1 GCA_017504645.1 Clostridia bacterium
ACAAATGAAAATTTAAAAAGCGCGTTTTTTCACAAATTTTTAGGTATTATCAATAACTATTGCAATTTTTCAGCAAGTAGTATATACTGTAAAGGACTTGGTCATATCTTTCAAGTGTAAAGGAGCGTTCTTCATGGCTGCCAATTCCTCGAAATCGAAAACTGCGGTCCGCGACCAGTTGCGGAACGAGTTGAACGCCAAATTGCTGGGCAGTTTTTCCGTCAGTCCCGAGCAAGCTACTCATGAAAATTTCTACAATGCGTTGGCGCTGGTCCTGCGTGACCGTATGCGCGCCTCCCGCGTGAATTACATTTCCCGTACCCATAAGCAGCAATCCAAGCAGGTGTATTATCTGTGCATGGAGTTCCTGATGGGCCGTTCGCTGAAAAACACCCTGTTCAACTTAAACCTCACCGAAGATGCCCGTGCGGTGTTAAAGGAATACGGCATTAAATTGGACACCTTGTTTGAACTGGAGCCCGATGCGGGCTTGGGCAATGGCGGCTTGGGACGATTGGCGGCGTGCTTTTTGGACGGTCTCGCCACCGCATCGGTGCCCGCCATTGGCTATTCGCTGTTGTATGAATGCGGCATCTTCCGTCAAAAACTGGTAGATGGTTGGCAGACTGAAATGCCCGATTTTTGGCTGCCCGGCGGCGGCTGCTGGCTGTTGCCCCGTCCCGAGCTGGCGAAAGAGGTGCGGTTTGACGGTCATATCCGCGAATGGTGGGACAACGATTTCCACCATGTGGAGCATGATGATGCCACCGTGGTGATCGCGCAGCCCTACGACTTGATGGTGGCGGGCAAGGATGGCAAGGGCGTGTCGACCCTGCGCCTGTGGAAAGCCACCGCCCCCAGCCTGGATATGTCCCTGTTTAATCAGGGCGAATACATGCGCGCCATGGAGCAAAAGGCCATGGCGGAGGTCATTACTCAGATTTTGTATCCCGCAGACAATCACCGTGAGGGCAAATCGCTGCGGTTGTCCCAGCAGTATTTTCTTGCTTCCGCATCGGTGCAGGATATTGTCAAGCGCCACCTGGAGCAGTTCGGCACGCTGGATAACCTGCCCGAAATGGCGGCGATCCACATCAACGATACCCATCCCACTCTCGCCATTCCCGAACTCATGCGCATCATGCTGGATGAGTGCGGCTATCCCTGGGAGCAAGCGTGGGACATCGTCAGCCGCACCGTGGCATACACCAACCACACCGTCATGAAAGAGGCATTGGAATGCTGGCCGGAGGACCTGTTCTCCCAGCGGCTGCCCCGCATTTATCAGATCGTGCGGGAGATCAATGACCGCTTCAGCGCGGAAATGATGGCAGCCACCGGCGGCGATACCGAAAAGGTCAGCCGCATGGCCATTATCAGTTACGGGCTCATCAAAATGGCGAACCTGTGTGTGGCTGCTTCTCACAAGGTCAACGGCGTGGCGAAGATCCACAGTGAGATCCTGAAAGAGACCGTATTCCAGGATGCCTACAGCATCATGCCCGACAAGTTCACCAACGTGACAAACGGTATTGCCCATCGTCGTTGGCTGTGTCAGGCAAACCCTGAACTGACCGCCTTTATCACCGATAAGATCGGGGACGGCTTTGTGCTGGATGCCACCCAACTGGAAAAACTAAAGCCGCTGGCCAACGATGCCGCCGCCCGTGAGGAGTTTATGGCGATCAAACGCCGCAATAAGGAACGGTTGGCGCAGTACATTCGCAAGCACAACGGCGTGACCGTGGATCCCGATTCGCTGTTCGACGTGCAGGTGAAGCGCTTGCATGAGTATAAGCGCCAAAATCTGAACGGTCTGAACATCTTGGACACCTATCTCCGGCTGAAAGACAATCCCAACATGGATTTCACGCCCCGTACCTATATTTTCGGCGCCAAATCTGCACCGGGATACTACCTGGCCAAGGAGATCATCCGTTTCCTGTGTAAGCTGTCGGCAGAGATCGAAAAGGATCCCGCCGTCCGCGATAAGCTGAAGCTGGTGTATTTGGAGGATTACCGTGTTACGCTGGCGGAGCTGCTCATGCCCGCCGCCGATATCAGCGAGCAGATCTCGCTGGCTGGCACCGAGGCCAGCGGCACCGGCAACATGAAGCTCATGATGAACGGCGCTATCACGCTGGGCACGCTGGACGGTGCCAATGTGGAGATCTGTGAGCAGGTGGGCGCGGAGAACATGTTCCTCTTCGGTATGAACGAGCGTGAGGTCACCGAGCTGAAACAGCGCGGCTATCACCCACAGGATTACTACCGCAGCAACGAACGTATCCGCCGTGCCATTGATTACATGTATCAGGGCTTTGGCGGGCGCACCTACGGCGAGATCGCCGGCGCCCTCACCGGCAAGGATCCCTACATGGTGTTTGCGGATTTCGATTCCTATCAGCAGGCGCAGGTCCGTTCCGGCGAGGTGTACCGCGATAAAGATGAGTGGGCGCGTATGGCGTTGCTCAACACCGCCAGCAGCGGCCTGTTCGCTTCCGACCGTTCCATTCGTGACTATTCTGATCGGATCTGGCACTGCCGTCCCGTAAAAGAGTAACTGATAACAGCAGGTGAAAATGTTCACCTGCTGTTAAATTTTTAACAAAAAAAGAAAATTTTTCATCGTTAATTTTTGCAAATTGACAGAAATCAATTCGTAAGGTATAATCAGTCTGGCGAAGTTTAAACGGGCATTTCCGTTTGGCTTTCAGCAACAGAAAGGTAGGTCAAAGGATGGCTTTTCGTTTGAAAGGAGCACATGTTCCTCATAGAAAAAGAACGGCAACGCTTTCTGCCGTGCGGATGAGCGTTCCCGAAACGGTCACGCTTCCCATGGTGATGCACATCGGTGCACCGGCAACTCCCGTTGTGAAAGCGGGGGACGCTGTCTACGTGGGAACACTGATCGCACAGCAAAACGGGGTGGTCTCCTCGCCTGTGCACGCCAGCGTTTCCGGTACGGTTTCGGCTGTGGGCGAGATTTTGCTGTCCACCGGTAAAACGGCACCGGCAGTCACCATTACCTCGGACGGGCAAATGACGGCGGATCCCGCTATCACGCCTCCCACCGTCACCGACCGCGACAGCCTCATAGCAGCGCTGAAGAAAAGCGGTATCGTGGGTCTGGGCGGCGCGGGCTTTCCCACCTATGTGAAATTAGGGGCGGATAAGCCGCTGGACATTGAAGAATTGGTCATCAACGGGGCGGAATGTGAGCCGTATATCACCAGCGATTCCGTCACCATGGTGGATCGGGCAGAGGACATTGCCTTTGCCATCGATACGCTGACTGCGCATTTGAATATCGGGAAAGTGATCATCGGTATCGAGAAAAATAAGCCGCAGGCGATTGCTGCCATGAAGCAATTGGCAAAGAAAAACGATAAAATACAGGTTTGCGTACTGCCCAGCCTCTATCCTCAAGGAGGAGAAAAGGTGCTGGTCTATCACACCACCGGCAAGGTGATCCCCGCGGGTAAGCTGCCCATCGATGTGGGGTGCGTGGTGTGCAACAGCACCACTATGGCGACTATCGGTCAATTTTTGAAAACAGGTATGCCGTTGGTGGAAAAATGTATCACCGTAGACGGCAGCGCCGTAAAAGAACCGAAAAATGTCATCGCGCCTATCGGCACCTCTCTCAAGGATGTGTTCGAGTTCTGCGGCGGCTTTACCGCCGAGCCCGAAAAGGTGTTGTACGGCGGCCCCATGATGGGCATTTCCGTGCCCGACTTGGATGCGCCGGTACTCAAAAACACCAACGCTGTGCTGGCGCTCAACGCCAAGGACGCCAAGGCACCTAAAACCACCGCCTGTATCAAGTGCGGTTCCTGTGCCAACCATTGCCCGATGGGGATCAACCCCGTTACCATCGCCAAAGCGCTCCGTCATGAGGATTGGGAGACTTTGGAGGAGGCGGGCACCATGCTGTGCATGGAATGCGGTTGCTGTGCATTCGTATGCCCTGCCAAGCGCCCCATCGTTCAGAATAACAAGCTTGCCAAGGCCGCCTTACGGGCTGCCAACGCAAAGGAGGCGAAGTAGAATGGCTTCCAAACTGCATATTTCGGTATCGCCGCATATTCGCAGCAGCATCACCACTCAGCGCATCATGCTGGATGTGGTCTTATCGTTGCTTCCTGCCACGTTGGCCGGCTGTATCCTGTTCGGCTGGAACGCGCTGGCGGTTGTGGGCGTGTGTGTACTGACAGCGGTGCTCTCCGAGTGTATATTTAACCTCATTATTAAGAAAGAACAAACCATCGGCGATCTGAGCGCGGTGGTGACCGGCTTGCTGCTGGCACTCAACCTGCCCGCCAACATTCCGCTGTGGCAGGCGGCGGTGGGTGCGATCTTTGCCATCGTCGTGGTGAAATGCTTGTTCGGCGGCATCGGCTGTAATCTGGTGAACCCTGCCATTACGGCTCGCGTGTTTATGCTGATCGCATTCGGCACCATGGCCAAGGCCGCGTTCCCGGTGGGGATGGATGCCGTATCGGGGGCAACGCCGCTGACGGAGCTGGCACAGGAAAAAACGGTTCCCCTGATGGATCTGTTTCTCGGCAACACCGGCGGTGCCATCGGTGAGACCTGCGCGCTGGCGCTGCTCATCGGCGGCGTATATTTGCTTATTCGCCGTGTGATTTCTTGGCACATTCCCGTGGCTTTTATCGGCACGGTGTTCGTGTTCAGCCTGCTGCTGGAGGGTTTTGATTTCACGGCGGCACTGTCGTGGGTCCTGTCCGGCGGTCTGCTGATCGGCGCTTTCTTCATGGCGACCGACTATGTCACCTCGCCCGCGACCTCGTTGGGCAAACTGATCTTCGGCTTTGGCGCGGGTATTATCACGGTGCTTATCCGTTTTTACGGCAATTATCCCGAAGGGGTATCCTTTGGTATTCTGATGATGAACATTTTAAATCCCTATATTGAGATATGGGCTCCCAGAAAACTGTTTGGGGGGAAACGCGTATGAAACAGCATTTAAAGACCGTTCTTTCCCTGACGGTGATCTGTGCGGTGGTATCGGTACTGTTGGCGCTGACCAACGATATTACCGCCCCCATCATTGAAAAACAACAGAACGAGGCCACCAATGCGGCTTTAGCAGTGGTACTGCCGGGTGGCGAGGACTTTGAACAACTGGACATTTCTGCCTATGAGCTGCCTGCCACCATTACACAGGCGTACAGCGAGAAGAACGGCGGTTACGTGTTTCAAATGACGACCACGGGCTATTCTTCCGGCTTTGTTGTCATGTGCGGTATTGATGCGCAGGGCAAGGTGACAGGTGCCACCTGCATTGCCAGCAGTGAAACCTTGGGTGTGGAAACTACCTATGGTGCCTCGCTGACCGATGCTACGCTGGAGACGATTGACGGCGTGGATACCGTGGCGGGTGCTACCAAGACCACGCAGGCTTACCGCAACGCCGTTAAAGATGCGTTAAATGCAGTGGTAATCCTGGGCGGCGGGTCGGTAGACCTGCGGGATGAGGCCCAAATACTGGCGGATAACCTGAGCGCGGCACTTCCTGCCGGTGAGGGTAAGTTTACCTCGGTGTTTATTACCGAGGAGCTGGACAGCGTTTCCGCTGTATACCGTGCCGATAACGGTGCCGGCTATGTGTTTGTTTCGGGTGAGAGCTTCGTAGCTACCGATGCGCAAGGAGTGGTTACTTCGGAGGCTGCGGAGGATGTGAAAACCTTGATCGCCGCACAAGCACAAAAGCTGCTGAGTGTTACCCAGACGGAAATCGACATTTCGGGTTATGCCGATATGCCCTCTCAGGTACAAAAGGCGTACAAGACCTCTACCGGCAATTATGTGTTCGAGCTTCGCGCTGCCGGCTTCGGCATCAACGGCGACGAATGGTATAACCCCTCGGGCGAATACATTTACCTGCGTGTGTCGGCAACGGCAGCAGGGAAGATCATCGCCTGCGAGACCGTTTCGCAAAAAGAGACCGACGGTATCGGCTCTGCCTGTGCGGACCCCGATTTCTACACCCAGTTCCACGGCAAGGACGAGACCAACTATCGGGAGATCGATGCCATCAGCGGTGCTACCATCACCACCAACGGCTATAAAACAGCCGTTTCCAAAGTGTTTGAAGCCATTAAATTACTGAAAGGAGATGCCTGATATGAGCAAAAACAGCCATTTGTCTATTTTCCTTAAGGGTATTCTCCTGGAAAACCCGGTATTTGTGCTCATTCTCGGCACCTGTCCCACCCTTGCCACCACCACCACGGTGATCGGTGCGCTGGGTATGGGCCTTGCCGCCGCCGCGGTGCTGGTGTGCTCGAACATGGCCATCTCGCTGTTGCGCAAGGTTATTCCCGACACGGTGCGCATCCCTTGTTATATCGTCATCATCGCCGGCTTTGTTACGCTGGTGCAGATGTTTGTTCACGCGTATCTGCCCGCCCTGTACGACATGCTGGGCGTGTATCTGGCGCTCATCACCGTTAACTGCATCATTCTCGGTCGCGCCGAGATGTTCGCGGGCAAAAACACGGTCGGTAAGGCGGCTTTGGACGGTCTCGGCATGGGTATCGGCTTTACGCTGGCCCTGCTTTCCATGGCCACCATACGGGAAATTCTCGGTGCGGGCAGCTTTGCCGGTATCGCCATCCCGTTCTTGAGCGATCACAAGATCGAGATTTTCACCAAAGCCCCTGGTGGTTTTTTGGTGTACGGCATCATGATCGCCGTGGTGTATAAGCTTACTCACGGCAAAGCCCCCCGCAAAAGAGAGTTCGGCTGTGAGGGCTGTCCGTCCGCAGGTATGTGCCATGCGGGCACCTGTGCAAAGGAGGATGCGTAATGGATACGTTTAAAAACTTGATCGTGATCCTGATGTCTTCCGTGTTGGTAAACAACTATGTGCTCAGCCGCTTTTTGGGTATTTGTCCGTTCTTGGGCGTGTCCAAAAAACTCAATCAGGCGACCGGCATGGGTATTGCGGTCATCTTTGTTATGGTGATCGCCACCGCGGTGACGTGGCCCATTCAGCACTATGTTCTGAACACCTTTGGTTTGGGTTATATGCAGACC
>JAFVQV010000185.1 GCA_017504645.1 Clostridia bacterium
AAAAATTTTCAGCCAACAAAGCGCCGCCGCACATGGTGCGGCGGCGACAGTCATATACTGTGACGCGGTGCCCTTTTCAGCACCGTGGCAAGGGGCAGGATGAGCACGCTGAGTGCAGCGTTACCCACGCCGTGTATCATGTCAAAGGGAAACAAGCCGGCCGCAATGTACGCGGGCAGGCCGGACCAGGGTAGACCCAGCAGCGGAACTTGAGACAGCGCGCACAAGGCACCGAATGAAAAGCCGTGGACGGCACAGGCGATGCCGTAAGCGATGGCAGTTTTGGGGGTCAGGGTGCGAGGCAGCAGCATACAGGCACCCCACAACGGTAGCCACCCGTACAAATAGGCCCACCACCACATGGGAAAGCCGCTGATCAAGCCCAGCAGGCTGATATATACGTACAGTGGGATCAAGGCTTTCCACCGATAGACGGCGGTGTAGGTAGCCAACAGTACTCCCACCAGGTGCACGTTGGGTAACCAGTCCATCAGCACATCGCCCGCCAGCATCAGCGCACCCAACAGGGCGAACAGCACCAATTCGATAACGGTCAACTTCATTATTTTTGCGCCTTAAAGGCGTAGGTAGCGCCCGTCGTGGGAGCCGTAGCGTCCACGCCCGTCACGGCGTATTCGCCGTTGATGTAAAACGCCCAGTACAGCTTATCGGTATCGTAATCCAGCGTAATACCGTTGACGGTTTTAACATACAGTCCGTATGGACCTTCGTCCCCCGCAATAAGGTTTAAGTTCATCAGTGCCGCGCCCACGGTCTCCTCATCGGTGAGGATCTCGAACACGGTCTTTGTCCCGTCCTTATCCTCTACCTCAAAGGTAAACAGGGTCTCCCCCAGTCCTAAGCGGGTGGGGCCGGTGTCGGCGACGGTGGTAGTGGTCGTACCCGCCGTGGTCACCGTCGTGGTGGTGGTAGCGGCGGTATCGCCGTCGCTATTCTGCGTGCAACCGGTCATGCTCAGTGCCGTTACCGCGATCAGCACTGCACACAAAGCCACAGACAGAAGCTTTTGCTTAAAAAACGTCTTGTTCATGTGCGATTTCTCCTTTTATTATGTTTGCTTTCGGCGGTCGGCCCTCGCAACCGATGAAGAAAGCCGTGAACGGTCGGGTATTTCGACTGCGGACAGCAGCTGCCGCCTTCTCAGGTCGGTGACCCAATGGCGTGTCGCCCCGCCGCGGTGCGGGGCCAGGCAGATGCGATTGTGTGTCCTTACGGCGACGGGCTCGTACCGGATTTTCACCGGTTTCCCCTCTCGTTCTCCGTCATTATATACTCTTTTCACCTATAGTGCAAGATTTTTACCCATATTCTCCCTTGCGTTTTTTGCCAAAATGCGTTATACTAAACTCACGAAAAGAGGGATCAGTATGAAAATCATTGAAACGAAAAATTATGCCGAAATGAGCAAGCGCGCTGCTGACTTGATCGCCGCGCAGGTGCTGCTGAAGCCCGATGCGGTGCTGGGCCTTGCTACGGGCTCTACCCCCATCGGCCTGTATGACGAGCTGGTGCGGCGGTACGAGGCGGGCGAGCTGGATTTCTCCGCCATCCGTTCGGTAAACCTGGACGAATACTGCGGACTGGACGGCACAAACGACCAGAGCTATCGGTATTTCATGAACACCCATCTGTTCGATCGGGTGAACATCGATCCGAAAAACACCAACGTTCCCAACGGCAAGGCCACCGATTTTGCCGCGGAGGGTGAGCGCTATGACGCGCTGATCCGTCAGCTTGGCGGCATCGACATTCAGTTGCTGGGCATCGGCTTGGACGGACATATCGGCTTTAACGAGCCCGACGATGCGTTTACCGGCCCCACCCACGAGGTGAAGCTGGATCCCAGCACCATCGCCGCCAACGCCCGTTTCTTCGCCTCGGAGGACGAGGTGCCGCGCAGTGCCATCACCATGGGCATGGCGTCCATCATGCAGGCGCGCCGCGTGCTGCTGGTAGCCAACGGCAACAGCAAGGCCGAGATCCTCAAAAAAGCCTTGTTCGGCCCCATCACCCCTCAGGTGCCCGCCTCTCTGCTGCAGCTGCACCCCGATCTCACCGTGATCTTCTGCGGCGACGACAAATAAGCATACATAACAAAAGCCTCCCGCACAGCGGGAGGCTTTTTATATTAGTATTAGCGTTCGCCTTTGACGGCTTGGATGGCGAAGTTGGCAATATCGGTGTTATCCACCACCTTACCCTTGAACTGCTCGGCACCATGGCCCACCGCAAACACGCGCACCGCCGTGTCGGTATGCTGATCGGTAGTAAACAGGGCGGCCGTAGGTTCCTCTCCTGCCGCCGGCAGGGTAACGCCTCCTGTTTCGTGATCGGAGGTGATGAGCAACAGGGTGTCGGGGTGGTCCTTCATAAATTTCAGTACCACCGCCACAGCGCGATCCAGCGTGGCAACGCTGTTGTACTTGCGGACGATGTTATTGTCGTGTCCCGCCTTGTCGGTACCTGCGTTTTCCACCATGAGAAAAAAGCCGCTTTGATTTTCCAGGCGGTTGAGCGCCGCCTCGGTCATATGCGCCAGATCGTTGTTGGGACGGTCTAATGTTCCTTCCTCAAAGAAGCCCAAAAAGGGTTTGGTGCAGTCGAGATCGGTGTTCAACACCTCGTTGACTGTCCCCTTTTCCTTGGAAACCAGCATGCTGTCCATGGTGGCCAGTGCCGCAGCAGACAAGGTGTTGCGGAAGGTGTAATACTCCTTACCGATAAGGACGTCGGGAGCAAATTGCAGATACCCCCGCGCAATCCGCTCCCCGTTTTCGCGGTCGGGGCTGTGGGTCACGAACGCCGCCGGGGTGGCACCCAGCAGCGCGTCGTTGGTAACAACTCCCACCTTTTTTCCTGCTTCCCGCGCGATCTCACAAATATTTTTCAGGTTCGCCAGCGTTTCGCTCATGCCGATAACACCGTTTTTGGTCTTTTCACCGGTTGCCAGTGCCGTGCCCGCTGCCGCAGAATCCGTCACACCGCTGAGAGAGTCGGTGATACACAGACCACTGTTGGGGATGAGGTCCAGCGTCAGTCCGAAATCGAAATTTTCCCGGCAAAAGCGGCGGCACAGAATCAGATCGTTGGGGCCCATGCCGTCTCCGATCATCACGATCACATTGTTAGGCTTTACATAGGGTTGGGACAGGATGGCCGTTGCCTCTTCCTTGGTAATGCTCACTTCTCCGTTGGTGTACCAAACACGGGGGGCAGGTACCACGGTGGTTGCCGCCGTGGTTCGTGTGGTGGCAACAGCCGTAGCCACGGCAGTCGTGGTGGTAGTGGTGGCAGTGGTAGCAGTGGTGGCAGTCGTCGCCGTGGTGGTGACCGCAGAGGACACCGTCGTCGTACTGACCGATGAGGTCGCGGCGGGAGTCTCAGATGTGCTGCAGTCACAGCCGCTTATCACGATCACCGCCGCTAACAGAAGAGCCAACCATCGTTTCATTGTAACACCGCCTTTTGGCTTATCATATCACGGAAAAAGAAACAAGGCAAGCCGAATGCACACGCCACATAAGGCAGTAATTTCAAAATACTAACTTATGGGCGTTGCAAAAGGGTGATCTGCAAAAGATGATACCGAGAAGAACTGTAAAA
>JAFVQV010000186.1 GCA_017504645.1 Clostridia bacterium
CCTCTGCCGGAGCATTCGCCACAAGCGTATCAAGATTGATTTCAGCGTTTGTGCATCCACCGAACATACCTTCTGCATTCTTCAAACTGGACGGCACAGTTCCATCACATCCAGCCCGTTGATGGCAAGATCTTTTAGGGAAAAGCACTGGGCACCGGCCATGACCTCGTCCAACACCTCGCGGATCACATCCAGTTTCGGTAACCGTTCCATCGCCAAAGAGGGATGCTGCCCTAAGCAATCTCCCTCTTTGACCCACAACAACTGGCGGAAACATTCCTCTCCCAACCGATGAAGCCACCGTTTCACGGCAGCCTCGGTAGGCTCGATGACAGGATCGTGATACTTGATAAGCAACAGTACCCGTTCCATGGTAGCACGATCATATCGTAATCGCTTTAAGATACTCTCCGCCATGCTTTCACTCACCGACGGATGACCGTAGAAATGCCCGATTCCTTTTTCATCCTTGGTAAAGCAGCACGGCTTGCCGATATCATGCAGCAGCAGCGCCAGCCGAACCGTCAGCACCTCTTTGGCACATTCTACTGCCTTAACGGTATGCTCAAACACATCCAAATGATGATGAGGATTGCATTGGTCAAAGTCAAACATTGCTTCCAGCTCGGGCAAGACCGGCAACAGTACCCGTCGATGTGCACGCAGCACCTCACCCACATGCCTTCCCAACAACAGCCGATCCAGCTCCGCCCGCACGCGTTCTGCCGCCACACAGTCCAAATGCGGCGCGTACTCCTCCAGTGCCCTTGCCGTTTCGAGCTCGATGGTAAAGCCATAGCAGGCCGCAAAGCGTAACGCACGTAGGATGCGAAGGGCATCCTCCTCAAAACGCTGCGCGGCTGTTCCCACACAGCGCAGTACGGAATTTTTCAGATCCTCACGCCCGCCGAACGGATCTACCAACCCATGCACGGGATGATAAGCCATCGCATTAACGGTAAAATCGCGGCGGGAAAGATCCTGCTCCACGCAGCCCACAAAATTCACCGTATCGGGATGCCGTCCGTCGCTGTACCCACCCTCAGTGCGATACGTGGTGATTTCGATGGGCACATGCTCCCATACCACCGTCACCGTACCATGACGCAAACCTGTTGGCACACAGGTCACATCCTCAAAAACAGTCTGAACCTGCTCGGGGCGGGCATTGGTGCAAACATCCCAGTCATGGGGGGTAAGACCCAACAAACTGTCCCGTACACAGCCGCCTACCGTATAACATTCATAGCCCTGTTGCTCCAGCCGTTTCATAATAGCTGCTACATGCGTCGGTATCTGCATCTCCCCGCCCTCCTTTCTTAAATCATGATACCACGCAAAAATTTCTGTGTAAAGGGATTTTTATGACCGTAAACCGATTGACAACCTCTTCCACAATGGTGTATTATAAACTGTAAGATTATTAAGGATGTGAGCCTGCTCATGCCGCGCGTTGGTACCAGAAAGAAAAAACAACATCGTATCGCCCGCTTCATTGGGCGTTTTTTTGCTGTTCTCGGCACAACACTGCTTTCGGTTTTGCTGTTGCTGGTGGGCATTACTTATATGTTTTGTAAAGGACCTTCCCCCACCGCCCGCAACATGTTTACCACCACTATGCTGGAAACCGGTGCGCTGAAATTTGTTCCCGGACTCTTCCTGTCAAAGGACGAGATCGCCGAGATCGTCAACGGCAACTCAGTATACCAAACGGACACCAGTACCGATACAGATGTTCCTTTTGAGGAGCGTGATGAGGATATCCCGCTGGATTCCATTGAGCTGCTGGATATCACGGGCGATACCTTTGTGGGTAAACTGATGATCGTTCACGACCCCTCCCGCGTTTCCATCGCCACCGTCCCGAATTTTTCGCCGGATGTGAACGGTATGACTGTAAAAATGTTCGCCCGCCGAGAAAAAGCGGTTGCTGTCATCAACGGCGGTGGTTTTGCCAGCCGCACGGGATTGGGCAGCGGCGCGGTTCCCGAAGGGATCGTGATTAAAAACGGCAAATTGGTATTTGGTGAGCCGGATACGGTCGCCTCGCTGGTAGCTTTCGATAATAACAACCGCTTGGTAGTGGGAAAAATGTCCGCTGCCGAAGCACTGGAAAAAAACATCCGTGAAGCGGTCAGCTTCGGCCCCGCTTTTATCGTCAACGGTGAAGCCATGGAAGTTTCGGGTACCAGCGGCGGTATCAACCCCCGCACGGTCGTGGGTCAACGGGCGGACGGAACTGTGCTGTTGTTAGTGATCGACGGACGGCAGGCCCATAGCTTGGGCGCCACTTATAAGGACTGCATCGATGTTATGCTGGAATACGGCGCAATAAACGCCGGCAACCTGGACGGTGGATCCTCTACCGCCATGATTTATAACGGTGATCTGGTCAATAGCTGTGTATCCCTGTCGGGACTTTGCTATCTCCCCACTGCCATCGTCGTCAAGTGAAAGGAGTTTATGTTGTATGACTGAAAACGATCCGATCCTTGATATCGACGAGATCCTTTCCGAGGACGCCGTGGTAGCCATGCCCCCTTTGTACACGGAAGTCGAAACCGAAACAGAACCTGCCGCCGAAAATGCCCCCACTCCCAAAAAGAAACGGGGATTTCTGATCGGTCTGGGTGTCTATTTCAGCATCCTGCTGATCCTCATCGGCGTTGCCATGTGGTTTTTAAACGGATTTTTGGTAGACTACGAAGCCACTATCCCCTCCTTCGCACTGGATCAATATGTGCAGTGGGTGCAGGACAAAGACTATGAATCCATCTACGATCACGCCGAATTTGAAGAAACCACGCTCGTCACCAAAGACGAATACATCGCTTATCTGGAGCGCATATACGCCGGTACTCCCAATGAGATCACCTTGCGCCAGCGTGTTTCTGCCCAGGAAAACATTCAGGAATATTCCGTCTACTACGACGACAAGCGGATGAGCATTATCTACCTTTCCTCCCGGGAAGAGGAGGGCAAGACCCGTTGGCAGGTAACCACTAAGCTGGTCTATCAGCCCGAACTTACCCTTATTTGCGGCACGGATAATCAACTCTTGCTTAACGGTGAAGATATATCGCTACTGGGCTTCACACCGGAGGAAATTCAAGAAACCGTTTTTTCGGGTGCCAAGGATGCTGCGGTCTACCCCACGGTATATCGGTACACCCTCAGCGGCTTCCTCAACGAACCCCGCATCGAGGCCACCTCTCTCAACGGTAGTTCCTGCGAGGTAGTGCGCGACGAAAACGACCCCACACTGTTCCGTCTGAAGCATCCGATCAGTGCGGAAAACAAGTTACAGCTGGAGGAACTGGCAACCACCGCAGCCACCACCTATGCGAAATTCATCGCCAAGGACGAGACCCGTAAGAACTTCCTGAAGCTGGTGTACAAGGACTGTGCCTTTTACGACACCATCCGCAACTTTAATAACGAATGGTTCAACGACCACGATTCCTACGAATTTAAAGATCTGAAAGTGCTCAACGGCTTCCAATATTCCGATTCGGATTACACTTGCGAAGTCACTTTCCGTCCGGTGTACACCCGCAAAGGCAAAGAGATCGACGCGCGCAATGCCCATTATCGGGTTCATTTCCTGCGCATTGACGATCAGTGGTTGCTCACCTCACTCAGTATCGTTGCCGACGCCGGCACCACCACTGACAGCGACGCCGCCACACAAACCACCACTAACCAATAATATTCAACGAAGGGACTATACCTATGAAACGAAATGAAATTGCATCGGTCTACGCCGATGCTCAAGACCTTGCCGGAACCAAACTGACGGTATGCGGCTGGATTCGCACCATGCGACAATCCAAATCGCTGGCGTTTATCGAACTGAACGACGGCAGCTGCCACCGTAATCTGCAGATCATCGCCGAGGAACAAAACCTCAACAACTTTGAGGAGATCTGCCGTCAGAACGTAGGTGCGGCTCTGTGCATCGAGGGTGATCTGGTGTTGACCCCTGAGGCGAAACAGCCCTGCGAGCTTCACGCCACCTCTGTGTATGTGGAAGGCACCTCCACCCCCGATTATCCCCTGCAGAAGAAACGCCATTCCATGGAA
>JAFVQV010000187.1 GCA_017504645.1 Clostridia bacterium
CACCCGGTCCCATGCTTTCGTATAAAGTGCGAATACGGTGCAATACCGGTTCCATTTTTTAGCCCCCGATGAAAAATATTTTCATTTATTATAGCACACTTTTCGGAAAAAGCCACTTTTTTGGAAAATATTTTTATTTTCTTCTTGTGCCATTCGACGTAATTTGATATCTTTAAGGTGTATAAAACGAAAACCAAAAAGGAGAGAAAATTATGAACGAGTTTTTGTTTTCCATGATCCTGACGGAACTGGAAGATGCGGTGGGTAAGGAAAACTGCTCCACTCGCGCCATTGATAAGACCACACACAGTGTGGACTATTATTGGCTGTCCCGTATGTGGGCGGATCGCGGCAGACGGATGCCGGAGGCCGACTACATCGTGGCACCCAAAGATGCTACCGAGGTTTCCAAGGTTCTCAAGATCGCCAACTATTACAAAATCCCCGTAACTACCTGGGGTGCCGGCGGTGGTACACAGGGCGGTGCGATTCCGGTGTGCGGTGGTATTCTGCTGGATACCAAGCGCATGAACAAGATCTATGAGGTCAATACCGAGGGAATGTACATCGAATGCGGCACCGGCGCCATTTACAAGCACATTGAGTGGGCCGCTAACGAAGTAGGAAAGGCGACCATGCATTATCCCTCCTCGCTGACCTGCTCCACCGTAGGTGGTTTTTTGGCACACCGTGGCATCGGCGTTTGTTCTACCAAATACGGTAAGATCGACGATATGGTGTTGCAAATGGAAGTGGTGCTTCCCAATGGCGATATCATCAACACGGCATCCGTTCCCAAGCATGCTGCCGGTCCTGACCTGAACCAGATCTTTATCGGATCCGAGGGTACACTGGGCGTTATCACCAAAGCCCAGATTCGCATTTTCGATCAGCCGGAGGATCGCCGTTTCCGTGGTTTCCTGTTCCAAGACATGAGTGCTGCGTTTAAGGCTTCCCGCGAACTGCTGCAGAAATTCAAGCCCTCGGTTATGCGCTTGTATGACGAGGCGGAAACTGCTTCGCTGATCAAAAAGATCGTGGGTGTGGAACGCAAGGGTGCGTTCATGAACATAGCTTACGAAGGCGTTAAAGAAATGGTGGATGTGGAGGAGAAGATTCTGCTGGATACCTTCGCCAAGTACGGCGCCGAGGACCTGGGCAGCGAGTACGGCGAGAAATGGTGGAAAGAAAAGATTACTTTCTTCTATCCCGGTCACATGATGGATATTCCTCAAATGTTCGGTACCATGGACACCATTGCCCCTTACGGCAAGATTGAGGAGATCTATTGGGCCATGAAAGAAGCTGTCGAAACCAATTTCCCGCAGGCCAAATTTATCGCTCACTTCTCCCACTGGTATGAATGGGGCGCCATGGTATATGACCGTTTTATCATCGAAGGCAAGGATGTGCCGCAGGATCCGGTAGAGGCTCTGCGCCTGCATCAGGCGGTGTGGACCTGCGGCGTCCGCGCAGCGCTGGCACACGGTGGTGTGGTGAACGATCACCACGGCGTCGGTATTAAGCTGGGTCGTTTAATGAAGGAACAATACGGTCCTGCCATGCAGGTCTTTGAAGGCATTAAAAAGCAACTGGATCCAAATGGCATCATGAATCCGTTTAAGCTGGGTCTGTAAGGAGGAATTACTGATGAACTTGTCTGAAAAAAGTAAACAGCATGTGGACTCCTGCCGTTTCTGCTGGATGTGCCATCACATTTGTCCCATCGGCAACGCTACCGGTCAGGAGCGTAATACTGCCCGCGCCCGTGCTTTGGGCATCTCACTGGTGAATCGTAATGCCATTGAACTGGACGAGATCATGGATAACATTTACGAGTGCTGCACTTGTGGCGCTTGTGTAAACGACTGTGTTACCGGCTGGGATCCGGTCATGTTTACCAAGGAGACCCGTTTGCATGCCGCTATGGAGGGGAAATTGCCCTCTTACATTGAAACGCTGGTGGACAACTGTTTGGATACCGGCAACGCTTATGGAAAAACCGAGCTGGATGCCGATTTGACAGCGGCGATAGCGGCTCATGCAGGTACTACAGATACGTTGCTGTATGTGGGAGCGGACGCACGCTATTGTGTACCTACCCAAGCTATTAAGGCAATCAAGGTGCTGGAAAAGGCCGGCGTTTCCTTTACCGTACTTGAGCAAGAGCCTGCTTCCGGCTGGCAGCTTGATTTCCTGATCGGTGCGTCCAACGAAACAAAAGAACAGATGCGGGTTGCCGCTAAAGTGCTGGATGGGTACAACACGGTAGTGGTATACGATCCCGCCGATGCGAAGGCCATTCGTCAGCTATACAAGGAATATGGCGTAGAAGTCGGCGCAAAGGTTGTCACCTTTACAGCTTTTGTTGCTGAACTGATTCGCGACGGCAAGTTGGTTGTGTCCAACAGCGGCAAAACGGTGGTGTACCAGGATCCGTACCAGCTGTCCCGCGATCTGGAGGAGACCGAAGAGCCCCGCGGGATCATCGCTGCCTGTGCCAACCTGAAGGAAATGCTGCTTAACCGCCGTGAAACGGTATGGGCAGGTAATTTGCTGATGGCCACCTATATGCCTGAGGTGATGAAAATGGTAGCAGAGCGCCGCCTGTTCAATGTGACAAGCATCGGTGCCAACGCGGTGGTTACCGCTTGCGTTTCCGAATATGCATCACTTAAGCAGGTAGACCAGAACGCCGTGGAGATCCTTTCCATCGAGGATCTGGTTTTGGGCTGATGGGAGGAATAAAACCATGTTAGTTACACTGAAAGAGAGCATCGGCATGGCGGAAGCCGGCAATTATTGTATTCCCGCCTTTAATGTTTACAACATCGAAACGGTTATGGGCGTTATCGATGCCGCCGAGGAA
>JAFVQV010000188.1 GCA_017504645.1 Clostridia bacterium
ACACATCATACCCTCAATTTTCAGAACGATCATGGTCTTTTCCTCCTTACGGTGTGTATTGGTTCGTGTTTTCACACGGTGAAACCATTTCAGGCGCAGCGCATTGGATACCACAAATACGCTGCTGAAGCTCATGGCAGCGGCGGCAAACATGGGCGTCAGTCGCCAACCAAGCAGCGGCACAAAGGCGCCCGCCGCCAACGGGATACCAAGGCAGTTGTAAAAGAATGCCCAAAACAGATTTTGGCGGATGTTGCGGATCACCGCGCGGCTGAGCCGAATGGCAGTGGGCACATCCCGCAGATCACTTTTCATGAGCACTACCGAAGCGCTTTCTACTGCCACATCGGTACCGCTGCCGATGGCGATACCCACATCCGCACTGACCAGTGCGGGAGCATCGTTGATGCCGTCCCCCACCATGGCGACGGTATTGCCCTCGCCCCGCAGACGGGCGATCTCCCGTTCCTTATCCTGAGGCAGCACCTCGGCAGTCACACCCGACAGGGACAGCTTATCCGCAATGGCCTGAGCCGTGCGGCGGTTGTCGCCGGTGAGCATGTACACCGACACGCCCATGCGGCGCAGGTCTTCCACCGCTTCTCGGCTTTCTTCACGGATAACGTCCGCCACCGCCACAATACCGCACAGTACCCCATCACGAGCAAACAACAAGGGCGTTTTACCCTCGTCTGCCAAAGCGTCCAATCGGGGACGGCAGGAGGCGATATCCACTCCCCGTTCGGTCATTAGGCGTTCATTGCCCGCCAGGCAAGACACCCCACCGCACAGGGCAAACACCCCCCTGCCGGTAAGGGTCTCAAACTCCGTGACGGATGCGGGGGTGAGCCCGCGGCGCTGCCCCTCTTCCCGCACGGCGGCGGACAGGGGATGCTCGCTTTTACTTTCCAGATCAACCGCCAATTGGAGAAGTTCCTGCTCGCTGACGGTAAACGGTATCACATCGGTGACGGCCGGTTTACCGGTCGTGATGGTGCCGGTCTTATCCAGCACCACGCAGTTGACACGGTGTGCCAGTTCCAGCGCCTCGCCGGATTTAAACAAAATGCCGTTTTCTGCCCCTTTTCCCGTTCCCACCATGATGGCAACGGGTGTGGCAAGGCCCAAGGCACAGGGACAGGAAATGACTAACACGCAAATCGCATAGGACAGTGCCTCTTCAAAAGCAGCACCACACAACAGCCACACGATGCCCGTGATTAGGGCAATCGCCATCACCGTGGGCACAAACACGCGCGCCACTGCATCGGCAGTGCGGGCGATGGGGGCTTTACCTGTCCCCGCCTCCTCCACCAAACGGATGATCTGAGACAGGGTGGTATCCTGCCCCACTCGCGTGGCACGGAATTGAATATATCCTGTTTTATTGACGGTGGCGCTGATAACTGTATCTCCCGCTTCTTTAAGGACGGGCAGACTTTCACCGGTGATGGCGGATTCGTCCACGGTGGTACGGCCTTCTACCACCACACCGTCCACGGGAATGCGACCGCCCGCACGGACGATCACCATATCTCCTGTTATCACCTGTTCTATGGGGACAATGATCTCCTTACCGTCGCGCAGGACCGTAGCGGTCTCCGGTGCCAGATTCATCAGTTTTTCCAGTGCTTCCGTGGTCTTGCCCTTAGAGCGCGTTTCCAGATATTTTCCCACTGTGATCAGCGTCAAGATCATGCCCGCCGATTCAAAGTACAGATCACGGTGATACCGCGCTACCAGTTCCATGTCACCTATGCCCAGCCCGTAGCTCATACGGTACAGGGCAAACACACCGTAAACCAGCGATGCCAAGGATCCTACCGCCACCAGTGTGTCCATATTCGGCGCGCCGCGGAACAGGGCGGGTATCCCCTTTTCAAAATACGCGCGGTTAAGGTAAACAATGGGTAAACACAGCAGAAATTGCGTAAGTGCAAAGTTTACGGCACCCGCATGTCCGCTCATAAAAGCAGGCAAAGGCAACCCGACCATGTGACCCATGGACACGGTCATAAGCAACGCCAACAACACTACCGACAGCCACAGCCGCCGTTTCATGTGCTTATCAGCATGGTTAGATGCCCCACGAGGTGTTTCTTTGACAGCCGTACCGTCGGCGGAAACCGCCCCGTAACCGGCAGCAGTCACCGCCCCGATCACCGCGTCATCGGTCAGGGCGTCGGTGCCGCTCACCGTCATACTTCCGGTAAGCAGATTGACCTGCACATCGGTGACCTCTTTAAGTTTGCGCACAGCACCGTCCACGTGAGACGAACAGGCAGAACAGGTCATGCCGGTAACCGAGAAACGTTTTGTCATGGTGGTACTCCTTTGTATTACTTTGAGATCAGACACACCGCATGTGCTGCCATACCCTCGCCGCTTCCCGTAAAGCCCAGCCCTTCCTCGGTGGTGGCTTTCACGCTGATCCGATCCATATCCACACCGCAGGCTGACGCCAAATTGCGGCGCATCTCTTCAATATACGGTTTTAGCTTGGGCGCTTGCGCTAACACGGTGGCATCAATGTTACCGATCTCGTATCCCTCCCGCCGCAGCATGGCGCAGGTAAAGGACAGCAGCTTTAAACTGTCGGCACCACGATACTGCGGGTCGGTATCGGGAAACCAAGCGCCGATGTCTCCCTTTGCCGCCGCGCCCAACAAGGCATCGGTAATGGCGTGCGCCAGCACGTCGGCATCGGAATGGCCTAACAGACCTTTTTCATACGGAATGGTAACGCCACCCAAAATAAGAGCGCGTCCCTCCGTTAAGCGGTGAACGTCGTATCCGTGACCGATCCGCATCATGATTTCAACAACTCCTCTGCCACCGCCAGGTCCTCCGGCGTGGTGATCTTCAAATTGCGGTAACTGCCCTCTACCAGACGAATGGGCGCGCCCAATCGCTCCACCAACTGGCAGTCATCCGTAAGGGATTCTATATCCGATTGCGTCAACGCCCGTTGATACAGTTCCCACCCAAACACCTGAGGCGTTTGCACGTTCCACAGGCGACGGCGGTCGGGCGTTTCGGCGATACAGCCGTTTTCGTCCGCTATTTTGATGGTATCCTTGACCGGAACCGCTAACGCCGCCGCACCGCGTTTCATCGCCGCGTTTACGGTAGCGGTGATCTGTTCCGGAGTGACAAGGGGACGTGCACCGTCGTGAATTGCCACATAGGCGGTGGCAGGATCACAGGCAGCCACGCCCCGCTGCACCGATTGCTGACGAGTACTGCCGCCTGCAACCGCTGCCGCAAGTTTCGTGATAGCATGAGCGCTTGCCAGTTCCGTAAAGGCGGCAAGGTCTTCCTGCCGCGCTACCAGTACGATCTCATCCACCGTTTCGCACTGCTGAAATGCCTGCAGCGTACGCGCCAGCACGGGCATGCCGCCCAGCGGCAGCAGCTGCTTGGGCTGACCCATGCGGGTGGAGCTACCCGCCGCCACGATGACAGCGGAAACAAACGGTTTATTCATTCAAACACCCTCTTACAAGGATCTCAGTGTTTCGCAAAGATAGGTATAGGTGCGGGCGGTAGAGGCGACCGACAGGCGTTCACGGGAGGTATGGATATCGGCCATATCGGGGCCAAAGGATACCGCATCCAATCCCGGCAGCTTATCCGACAGCAACCCACATTCCAAGCCGGCGTGAATGATCTCTACCACCGGATCCGCCTGGTACAAACGGCGATACACCGCGCACATGGTCTCCCGCAGCAGTGAATGTGAGCGGTATTCCCACGCGGGATACCGTCCGTGAATGTCCGCTTCACCGCCGAAGTCGGCGGTGATCTGCGTAAGGCGATCCAGCAACGCATCTCGTTCCCGATTGACCGAGCTACGCACCGCAAAGGTGGCACACAGCGCGTCTTCCTGCAATTTCAGCACACCTAAATTGAGAGAGGTCTGCACCAAACCCGCAATGTCGGCACTCATGGTCTGTATACCGTTCGGCAACGCGGCAAGAAACGCCGCTACGCGGCGGGAATCCGCTGCGGTCAGTGCCGTTTCTGCTGACGGCGCCGCGGTGACCGTGACCGTCAGGTCAGGGTCCGTGTCCACACGGTGGGCGTTTACGAACGCCCGCGCCGCGGCGGCCACATCCTCGGTGGTATGCAGTACACACACCGTGCGACGGGGAATGGCGTTATCCTTATTGCCGCCTTCCAGTGACACGATACGATACGGTGTCGACAGGGACTGCAAAAACGCGCCCATGAGCTTATTGGCGTTAAGTCGACCTTTATCGATCTCCACGCCCGAGTGACCGCCCATCAGCCCCTCCACCGTCACGCAGATGCAAGGCGCATTCAGCGGTACACGGGTCACGGGAATCGACAATGCTGCACGGGCGCCGCCCGCGCAACCCACCGTGAGTACACCCTCATTTTCGCTATCCGCATTCAGGAGCACACGACCCGACAAGCGGGAGGCATCCAAGCCCGCCGCGCCATACATACCCGTTTCCTCGTCGGTGGTGAACAGCATTTCCAGTGCGGGGTGACACAGGGTATCATCCTCCAAAATTGCCAGTGCCATGGCTACGGCAATGCCGTCATCACCGCCCAGTGTGGTGCCCTCTGCCCACACCCATTCGCCATCGGTGCGTACGCGCAGGCCGTCGGTCTCCATGTTAAGCGGGCAGTTCGCATCCTGTTCACACACCATATCCAAGTGCCCTTGCACAATGACGGTGGGATGGTCCTCGTATCCAGCGGTGGCGGGTTTGCGGATGATGACATTATTCCATTCGTCCCGTTCACAGGCGAGACCATGCGCCCGAGCAAACCGCACGCAATATTCACTGATGGCATCGGTGTTCCCCGAGCCATGCGGGATGGCGCACAAATCCTCAAAATACCAAAATACCCGTTTCGGGTTCAGTTGTTCCAAATTTCTCATACCATAACCTCACGATTTCGCATCGTACCACGTGGTGCCGACATTCACATCGGCGCGCAGCCGTACGGGCAGCGACACAGCTTTTTCCATCTCCTCCTGCAGCACCGCGGCAGCGCGGGGTGCGTCGCTTTCTTTCGCCTCTACGATCAATTCGTCGTGGACCTGCAGGATCAGTTTGGCATCCAGTCCCTCCCGCAACAAGCGGTCGTGGACACGGATCATGGCGATCTTAATAATGTCGGCGGCAGTGCCCTGAATGGGCATGTTACGTGCCACCCGTTCACCGAAAGAACGGGTCATGGCATTGGAGGCGCGCAACTCGGGCAACGGACGGCGGCGACCCAGCAGTGTTTCCGCATAGCCTGTCTGCTTTGCCTGCGCAATCAAATCGTCCATATACCCTGCCACCGCCCCATAGTGGGACAGATAGCTTTCGATATACCGCTTAGCCTCGCCGTAGGATACATGAATGTCCTCCGACAGAGAGTGAGCACCGATGCCGTACACAATACCGAAGTTGACCGCTTTCGCCTGAGAGCGCATCAGCGGCGTGACCAGCTGTTCGGGCACATCAAACACCTGTGAGGCGGTGATGCGGTGAATGTCCTCTTCGTTATTAAACGCCGCTGTCATGGTGGCGTCTCCCGACAAGGCCGCCAGCACCCGCAGTTCAATTTGCGAGTAGTCGGCATCACACAGCACATACCCGTCCCGCGCATGGAAAAAGCGGCGCAGTTCCCGTCCCAAGTCTTGGCGGACAGGAATGTTTTGCAAATTCGGCTCCGTGGAGGAAATACGTCCCGTGCGCGTCTCCGTCTGGTTAAAGGAGGTATGGATGCGCCCATCCTCCCCTATCACCTTCAATAGTCCGTCGCAATAGGTGGATTTTAGTTTAGAAAGAGTGCGATAATCCAGCAGCATACCCACCACGGGATGGGCGTTGCGGAGTTTTTCCAGCACCTCCGCGTTGGTGGAATAGCCGGATTTGGTCTTTTTCTTTGCCGGCAGGCCCAAATCCTCAAACAGGGCTTTTGCCAGCTGTTTGGGAGAGTTTAAGTTAAAGGCATAGCCGACCGCTTCGGTGATGCCGGTGGTCAATTCCTCAATGCGCTGTTCCAATGCGATGCCGAAGCTCTCAACACCCGCACCGTCTACCGCCACACCCTCCCGTTCCATGGAGGCCAGCACAACGGCCAGCGGGATCTCCATTTCACGAAGCAGACGGTCCTGAGAATGGGTGCTGATCTCCTGCTCCAAACGGTCACACACCGCACTGAGCACCATCGCCTGTACAGGCAGGTCGCTTTCGGGGGTGGCGATACCGTATATCTGCGCCAACCGCGGCAGGCTATAGTCCGAGGAGAGAGGATCCAACAAATAGGCGGCTAGGGTTGTGTCCATGGTCACTCCCTGAAGCGTGATACCATGTTTCAGCGCGATGGCCGCCAACGCCTTGGTATCGGTGACTCGTTTGGCAATTGCCTCGTCGCCCAAGCAGGATAAGAACGCTGTGTCCTCAATGGCAAGAAACGCTACCTTTCCGTCAGCACACAGCCAGGCGGTCTCTCCCTCCACGTAAATATCCACCGTGGGATAAGCCAATACTGCCGCCGCTTGGCTCAAGGTAGGAGCCTTGGCGGTCGGCGCATCCGTCACCGACGGCGCGGTGCAGGCGGTAAGATTCATTTTTTCCATGAGTTTAAACAGCTCCAGCCGTGTCATCAGTGCCGACAGTTCCTTCGCCTGCACGGCGCGCCGTGCATAGGCAGACAGATCCATGTTCAGCGGCATATCCCGACAGATGGTACCCAGTTCACGGCTGAGATAAGCGCTGTCTCGCCCGTTGATCAGTTTTTGACGCAGGCTGTCACGCAGGTCGGCGGTATCCAGCGCGCCGTACAAAGCGTCCACCCCACCGAAGCGGTGCATGAGATCCAGTGCGGTCTTTTCTCCCACTCCCGGCACGCCGGGGATGTTGTCACTGGAATCGCCCATAAGGGCTTTCAGATCGATCAATTGAGCGGGGGTGAGCCCGTATTTCTCCTGCACGGCGGCGGGGTCAAACACCACC
>JAFVQV010000189.1 GCA_017504645.1 Clostridia bacterium
AACACCATCGATCTAAAAGAACTGATCGGACATACGCCGCTGGAGGTGTTGGGCGGCGTGATACTGGGAGTATTGGTAGGTACGGTTCTTCCCATCATTCCGGTTTAAGGATGTGACAACTCTATGAGTTTACTCGAAAATTTGCATACACCGTCGGACATTAAATCACTCTCTTTTGAAGAATTGCAAACCCTGTGCGACGAACTGCGGCAAAAGGTGATCGATACCGTTTCCCACACCGGCGGACACTTGTCCTCTAATCTCGGTGTAGTGGAAATGACCGTGGCACTGCATACCGAATTTTCCATGCCGCAAGATCAGATCGTGTGGGATGTGGGGCATCAGTGCTATATTCATAAGCTGCTTACCGGACGGTACGATCAGTTTGATACTCTGCGGCAAACGGGCGGTATTTCCGGTTTCCCGCGTCCTGCCGAAAGTCCGTACGACTCTTTTGTGGCTGGGCACAGCAGCACCTCGGTTTCTGCCGCCAACGGTCTTGCCAAAGCTAAGAAGATCAAGGGAGAAGACGGGTATGTGGTCGCCGTGATCGGTGATGGTGCTATGACCGGCGGCCTGGCGTACGAGGGCCTGTGCAATGCCGGACGCAGTCACGATAAGCTCATTGTTATTCTCAACGATAATAAAATGTCCATTAACGAAAATGTGGGTTTCATTGCGCGCCATCTGGCGACTTTGCGATCCGGCCCGTTGTATGTGCGGATCAAAACCAACATTGGTAATCTCATTTCTCATATCCCACTGATCGGTAAACCGCTGTTCCGTTTGATGGAGCGCACGAAGCGTCAGGTAAAACGCTCCTTTTACCACAGCAGCTGCGTGTTTGAGCAAATGGGCTTTCACTATCTGGGTCCTGTGAATGGGCATGACCTCAAAGATATGCAGCGGGCGTTGCAGGCGGCTAAAAATATCAGCCGTCCGGTGGTGTTGCACGCGATCACCGTCAAGGGTCAAGGCTGTGACTACGCGGTACAAAAGCCGGATGTGTATCACGGCGTTGCCGGCTTTGACGCCGGCACCGGCGAAACCCCTCGTGGCAGTGACAATTTTTCTAAGGCGTTCGGCGACTGTTTGTGTAAGCTGGCAGAGGATGACCCCAACATTTGCGTAGTGACTGCTGCCATGACTAACGGTACCGGACTTACGGAGTTTTCCACTCGTTATCCTAAACGCTTTTTTGATGTAGGTATCGCGGAGGGACACGCCGTCACTTTCGTATCGGGACTGGCGGCGGGTGGCTGCTTGCCGGTATTTGCGGTGTATTCCACCTTCCTGCAGCGTGCTTATGACCAGATCCTGAACGACACAGCGATCATGAATAATCACATTGTGCTGGCAGTAGACCGTGCCGGTATCGTACCGGACGACGGCGAGACCCATCAGGGGGTCTTTGATGTACCGTTCCTGTCTACCATTCCGCATGTGACCATCTTTTCACCGTCTACCTATGCCGAGCTGGCGATTAATTTGAAGCAAGCGTTATACGATACCAGAGGTATTGCGGTGGTGCGGTATCCTCGCGGCGGGGAGTTTTTACCAACTTCGGCCTACAAGCCGGATTATAAACCGTTTACCCATTATCGAAATACCGATTCCCGTACCTTGGTTATTACCTACGGACGGTTGTTTGCCAACACCTTGCAAGCAGTGGGCGCTCTGCGTGAGGAGATACCGCTGTCGGTACTGAAGCTGACACGGATCCATCCCATTCCCGAAGAGGCGATCCGTATTGCCGGTGAATATCGCCGCGTCATTTTCTTTGAAGAAGGCGGCAAAAAAGGCGGTATTGGCGAACAGTTCGGCGCGCTGCTGGCAGAGCAGCGCTATTGGGGCCGATATGAGGTACACGCCATCAACGAGTTTATGCCCACCTGCTCGGTAGAGGATGGTATGCACCTTGCCGGCTTGGATGTTAAGAGTATGATCACGACCATACGGGAGGCGGACGATCTTGTCGACTAAGACCCGATTGGATGTGTATCTGGTGGAAAACGGACAGACATCCGGCAGAGAAAAGGCGAAGGAATTGATCCTCTCCGGCGCGGTAACGGTAAACGGAAAAACTGTTATAAAACCCTCTGCAACTGTAGCGGAAACGGATTTGGTTGACTGTAAAGGCCCTGACATTTCCTATGTCAGCCGCGGTGCGGTTAAGTTGGAAAAGGCCCTATCCATGTCCGGTATCTCGCCAAAAGGTTACACGGCATTGGATATTGGGGCCTCCACCGGTGGGTTTACCCAATGTTTACTGCAGCACGGTGCTTGTCGGGTATACGCCGTGGATGTGGGGCACGATCAGCTGCACCCCTTGCTCCGTGAAGATCCCCGTGTTGTCAACCTGGAAGGGACTGATGTGCGCTCCGAGCGCTTGCGCGAAGAGGTGATGTCTTCCTCGGTTGACCTGATTACCATGGACGTATCATTCATTTCCGTGCGTCGGGTGTTGCCGTATGTATTTCCGTTTTTAAAGGAGGGGGGACAGCTCATCGTACTGATCAAACCGCAGTTTGAGGCGGGAAAGGCCGATGTGGGTAAAAACGGCATCGTGCGTGATAAACGAGTCCATGTGCGTGTGTTGCGCGAGATAGTGGACTTTTTTGCAAAACACTCTTGCTGCGTACAGCTGCTTACAGGTTCACCCATCACGGGCGGTGCGGGTCGTAGTCGAGGTAATATAGAATATTTGGCGGTACTGTCGCTTGGCAGTTCTGCTTGTGCGCAAGCCTTGGATCTACGTCAAATCGTAGATCAAACATTTTCTTCTTTTGGTGAGGTGTGAATATGAAAATCGCCGTCATCCCCAATTACAATATGCCCGACGCTGCCCGCCAGGTGTCCTGTGTTTGCGGTGCACTGCGTAATTTGTTTGCGGAACCGATGCTCTCGCAGGAGCAGGCGTTTCCGCCCCACGACATAGATCGCCTGCTTGCCGACTGTGAAGCGGCCATCGTATTAGGTGGAGACGGCACCATTATCCACTGTGCCAAACGGGCGGCAGCTTTCGGAAAAGCCGTGCTCGGCATTAATTGCGGCCGACTTGGTTTCATGGCCGGCTTGGAACTGCACGAATTGGATGCGCTGGAACGGCTGATCCGTGGAGAATACGACGTTGAATACCGCATGATGCTGGACGTTGCGGTGGTGGATAATGTGAGCGAAACACATTACAGCGCGCTAAACGAGGCAGTGGTATCCCGCGGTGCACTTTCCCGCATGATTGAAATGCAGGTGGCGAATAACGGTGTTCCGGTCACCTCCTATCAAGCGGACGGTGTCATTGTGGCTACCCCCACCGGCTCCACCGCTTATTCGTTGTCTGCCGGTGGCCCCGTGGTGGATCCCGCCTTGCATTGTTTATTGCTGACACCTATTTGTCCGCACTCCTTACATACCCGCCCGTACCTGTTCCATGAGGATGCGGTTCTGTCGGTGACACATCACACGCGGGAGGATGGACCGGCTGTGTTTTTGACCGTGGATGGGGAAGAGGCCATTGCGTTGCCTGCGGATTGTGAGGTACGTATCACACGGTCGAATACGCGAGCAGCACTGATTAAATTGCGGCATCAACCTTTTTACGAAATACTGGATCGGAAGCTGACCAATAGG
>JAFVQV010000190.1 GCA_017504645.1 Clostridia bacterium
ATGGGGATGGCCGTGCTGTCCAATGTGCTGACAAACTATTTGATGATGTTTTTGAACGGCTTCGGCATTCAATCGCCTCAGTTTTACGACCCCATTGCCTATACCACTACCAGCCTGATCTTGAACGTGATCTCCACGGCAGTGCTGCCCGCCTTGGTGGAGGAAATGATCTTCCGCGGTTACCTGATGGGCACCCTGCGTCCTCACGGGGACGGGATCGCCCTGGTGCTGTCCGCCTTTGTGTTTGGTCTGTTTCACGGCAACATCCTGCAATTCCCCTTTGCGTTTATGCTGGGGCTGGTGTTGGGCTGGCTGGTGATCCAGACGGGCAGTATCTGGCCGGCGGTGGCGCTGCATTTCGGTAACAACCTGATGTCGGTGCTGCTGTCGTTTTTCGCCAAGGGATACGCGGAGGATACCGCGAACAGCATCACCGGTGCTACCTTTGCCGCGCTGAGTGCGGCGGGTGTGGTCGCCATCGGTGCGTTGCTCATTGCGGACCGCCGCGGCGGTACGGGACGGCGGGATATGCTGCGCCCTATCGGCAACGGTGCTTCGCTGTTTACGGTGCGGCGGCGGGTATGGTACACGCTGACCTCGCCTGTGCTGCTGATCTCCTTTATTGCCATGATCGCGGTGCTGGTGCTCAGCCTGGAGGTCGCATGACGGACAGAGAGTGTATGCGGTTGGCGCTGGAGCTGGCCGCACAGGCCGCCGCCGAGGGGGAGGTTCCCGTGGGGGCGGTCATTGAAAAGGACGGCGAGATCGTGGGCGTCGGACGCAATCGGCGGGAGGTAGGGCGTCACGCTCTGGCTCATGCCGAGATCGAAGCCATCGACGCCGCCTGTCGCAAATTGGGCGGGTGGCGGCTGTCGGGCTGCACCCTGTATGTGACGTTGGAGCCTTGCCCCATGTGTGCGGGCGCCATCATCAACGCGCGGGTGGATCGGGTGGTGTACGCCGCCGAGGATCCCAAGGCGGGCTCCTGCGGGTCGCTGACCGACCTGTTCGCCCTGCCCTACAACCATCGCCCTGTGGTCGAGCGAGGGCTGATGGAGGAGGAAAGCACCTGCCTGCTGCGGGAATTTTTTCGCGGTCTGCGGGAGAAAAGGAAGTCTGTAAACGATCGGGAGCGGTCGGGAATATAGAAAAGGAGAGGGAAACCATGAAAAAGTTTTTCGAGGAGTTCAAAGAGTTTATTTCCAGAGGCAACGTCATCGATATGGCGGTGGCGGTCATCATCGGTAATGCGTTTAAGGCCATCATTACCGCGCTGGTGGACAATGTGATCATGCCGCTCATCAGCTTGGCGGTAGGCGGCCTCAATTTCACCGAGTGGAAATGGGTGCTCACCCCCGCCGCCACCGAGATGGTGGACGGTGTGGAGACCGTGGTGACGCCCGAGGTTGCCGTGACCTACGGTGTGCTGCTGCAGGCGATCATCGATTTTCTGATCGTGGCATTCTGCATTTTTGTGGCGCTGAAGATCCTGTTGGCTGTACAGACCAAGACCAAGGAACTGCTCACCAAAAAAGCGGAGGAAGAAGCCGCTGCCGAGGAAGCCGCGGCTGTGGAAGCGGCTCCCGCCGAAACGCAGGAGGATATCCTGCGCGACATTCGCGAGCTGTTGCGTCAAGATAAATAAGTATAAAAATCACCTCTTGCGGTATACTAACGCCGCAAGAGGTGATTTTTTATGAAAAAAGAGAAAAAAGTCGACCCCATCGATCTGCCGCTGGAGCTGCAATCCTTGAACGTACAGCCCACCACCGCAGAGGAACTGATTAACAAGTACGGCACCTATGAGATCCAGCCTACCTCCGATTCGGGCAATGTGTTTCCTACCATTGCGGCGGGATTGCCCCGCCCATTGGAGCCGAAAAAGAAACCCGATCACGAATAACTGTTACGGAAAAGAGGAATCGTTATGGATTGGTGGATGCTTTTGCGGGCGTTTGCGGTGGGCGGCGCGATCTGCGTGGTGGGTCAGTTGCTCATTGACCTGACGAAGATTACCCCCGCGCGGGTACTGGTCTTGTTTGTAACGCTGGGGGTGGCGCTGACCGCTATCGGTGTGTATGATCCGCTGATCGAGTTTGCAGGCGCGGGTGCCAGTATTCCGTTGACGGGGTTCGGCTACACGCTGGCAAAGGGCGTGGAGGAAGGCATCGCGCAGCATGGCTGGTTCGGAATCCTCACCGGTGGGATCACGGGAACCGCGGGCGGGATCACCGCCGCCATCGTACTGTCGTTTTTGTGCGCACTGGTGGCGAAGTCGGGGGATAAAAGCTAAAAAATCCCGTCAAGTGGTTGACAGAAACGGATGGTTGTGGTACACTACAGAAAACCGTTGAGAAAGAGTAAGTAGGTCTGTGTTTTTAGGTTTCAGAGAGCTGCCGGCAGCTGTGAGGCGGTACCGAAGCAGGGACCGAATGGACTTTCGAGGGCAACCCGAACGGGATTTCCCCAGTAGGCACGCCGGAGTGTGCGCTCCGTTACCAAGGGCAGGCGTTTTCCGCTTTCGCGGAGCACGCGCAGAGAGGGCGCTTCGTTGCGCCAAGCCGGGTGGCACCGCAAGAGTTTTGCTCTTGTCCCTGCAAAGAGGATCTTTGGGGGACAGGAGTTTTTTTGTACAAACTGTCCCCGCAGAAAAGAGGAGATTTTCATGAAAAACGAGCCCATCCCGTACAAAATCTATCTGGAAGAATCCGAAATGCCCAAGCAGTGGTACAATGTCCGCGCGGATATGAAGAACAAGCCCGCGCCGCTGCTGGATCCCTCTACGGGAAAGCCCATCACTCACGAGGCGCTCAGTCGCGTATTCTGTGAGGAGCTGGCGCGGCAGGAACTGGATGACACTACCGCCTATTTTGACATTCCTCAGCCCATTTTGGATTTCTATAAAATGTATCGCCCGTCTCCGCTGGTGCGCGCCTACTGCTTGGAAGAAAAGCTGCAGACGCCCGCTAAGATCTATTACAAATTTGAGGGTAACAATACCAGCGGCAGCCATAAGCTGAACAGCGCCATTGCCCAGGCGTATTACGCCAAGGAGCAGGGGCTCAAGGGTGTGACCACCGAGACCGGTGCCGGTCAGTGGGGTACGGCGCTGAGCATGGCGACGGCGTATCTGGGGCTGGATTGCCGTGTGTATATGGTCAAATGCTCCTATGAGCAAAAGCCCTTCCGCCGCGAGGTCATGCGTACATACGGGGCGTCGGTCACCCCCTCTCCCTCCGAATTGACACAGGTGGGACGGCAGATCTTAAAGGAGCATCCCGGCACCACCGGTAGCCTCGGCTGTGCCATCAGCGAGGCAGTGGAAGACGCCACCACCCACGAGGGCTATCGCTATGTGTTGGGCAGCGTGCTGTCTCAGGTCATGCTGCACCAGTCGGTCATCGGTCTGGAGACCAAGGCCGCACTGGATAAGTACGGCATTAAGCCGGACGTCATCATCGGCTGTGCCGGCGGCGGATCTAACTTGGGCGGCCTGATCGCGCCCTTTATGGGCGAAAAGCTGCGGGGCGAGGCGGATTATCAATTCATCGCCGTGGAGCCCGCCTCCTGTCCCAGCCTGACCCGCGGCAAATACGCCTACGACTATTGCGATACGGGCCGCGTGTGCCCACTGGCGAAAATGTATACGCTGGGCAGCGGGTTCATCCCCTCCTCCAGTCACGCAGGCGGTCTGCGGTATCACGGCATGAGCAGTACGCTAAGCCAGCTGTACGACGATAAGCTGATGGAGGCCCGCTCGGTGGAGCAGACCGCGGTATTTGAAGCGGCGGTCACCTTTGCGCGGGTGGAGGGTATCCTGCCCGCTCCCGAAAGCAGCCACGCCATTCGGGTCGCCATCGACGAGGCGCTCAAGTGCAAGGAGACCGGCGAGGAAAAAACCATCGTGTTCGGTCTAACGGGCACGGGATATTTCGATATGTTTGCCTACGAACGGTACAACAACGGTGAAATGTCCGATTACATTCCCACCGATGAAGAACTGGCGCGGGGGCTTAACAGCCTGCCCAACATTCAATAAAAGGGGGTACCCATCGTGAAATTAGGTGTGTTTACCGTTCCGCTGGGCGGAATGTCCTTGGAGGAGGCCTGCCGCTTTTTGGCGGAGCAAGGGGTGCAGATGGTGGAGATCGGCTGTGGCGGCTTCCCCGGAACCGCCCACTGCGATGCCAAAGCCCTGCTGCAGGACGATGCCAAATGCCGCGAACTGCTGGATAACGTTCGTAAATACGGCTTGCAGATCAGCGCGTTGAGCAGCCACGGCAACATGGTACACCCTGACCCTGCTCAAGCGACCAAGTATGAGGAGGATTTCACAAACGCCATCTTGTTGGCGGAAAAGCTGGGGGTTCCGGTGGTCAACACCTTCTCCGGCTGCCCAGGCGGCGGACCGCAAGATAAAACGCCTAACTGGGTGACCTGCCCTTGGCCCGACGATTTCAGCAAGACGTTGGAATACCAGTGGAATGAGGTGCTCATTCCGTACTGGAAACAAAAGGTAGCCTTTGCCCGTCAGCACGGCGTTCACAAGATTGCGTTGGAGCTGCATCCGGGCTTTTGCGTATACAATACCGAAACCCTGCTCCGCCTGCGGGATGCCGTAGGACCGGAGATCGGCGCCAACTTTGATCCCAGCCACCTTATCTGGCAAGGAATGGATGTGTGCGCCTGTATTCGCGAGTTGGGCAAAGCGGGCGCGCTGTTCCACTTTCACGCCAAGGATACCTTTGTGGACGCCCTTAACACCGCCCGCAACGGCGTGCTGGATACCAAGCACTACGGACAGGAGCTGGAACGGTCTTGGATCTTCCGCACCGTGGGCTACGGTCACGGCGCCGAATATTGGAAAGCCATTGCCTCCGAGCTGCGGTTGGCGGGCTACGACTACGCCGTCAGCATCGAGCACGAGGACAGCCTGATGTCGGGCCGTGAGGGGCTGACGAAGGCCATCCGCTTTTTGCAGGATGTTCTCATTTTTGAGGACAAGGGCGAAATGTATTGGGCCTGATACAAGGAGGAATATCGATGATTACCTTACACAACCGTGAACTGACGGTGACGATCTCCGAACAGGGGGCAGAGCTGCACAGCATTCGTGGCACCGACGGATACGAATATCTGTGGCAGGCAGATCCCGCCGTGTGGGGCTGGCATGCGCCGATCGTATTTCCCGTTTGCGGCCGTTGGCCAAATGATCAGTATGTGTATGAGGGTACCACCTATCACATGAAAGGGCATGGCTTTGCCCGTTTTTCGGCCTTTGCCGTCGAAGCGGTTTCGGACACGGCAGTCACCTTTGTTTTATGGGACAATGAGGAGACCCGTGCCATCTATCCGTTTGGCTTTGAATTTCGGGTGACCTATACTCTCGACGGACGTTCCTTGGGGGTTACCTATGCGGCACGCAATACCGAACAGGCACCTCTGTATATGTCCTTTGGCGGGCACGAGGCCTATCGCTGTCCTGAGGGGATCGAGGAATACGATCTGATCCTACCCGAGCCGCACACCCTGGACACCTATCCGGTAAATCCCGAAACCGGCTGTATTATGGATAAGCCCCAGCGCGTGTTTGACAACAGCCGGGTGCTTCCCCTTGCCGAGGATTGGTTTACGGTGGATGCGCTGATCTTCCGACACCCCAACCTGTCTGCCGTGACCGTACGTAACCGCCGTTCGGGGCGGGGCGTGACGGTAGAACTGGGTGACGCCGACAACCTGTTGGTGTGGACCAAGCCCGGTGCGCCGTTTTTGTGCATTGAGCCGTGGGGGGGCATGGGCTGTTTTGACGGTGAGGAATCCGAGCTCACCCGTCGGCAGGATATTCATCGGCTGGAAAGCGGCGAGGTGTTTGCCGCCACCCATACCCTTACCATGCTCTCTTAAAGAAGTAAAAAAGAGACCGCTTTGTGCAACAGCACAGAGCGGTCTCTTTACTTTATTTCTCGTGGTCGCGCAACTGCCCCAGCGATCCGCCGGGATGGCGCTGTACATATTCCTGCGGTGTGATCGCGCGGCGCTCTTGCAGCAATACCGAAAGGCCTTGCAGCACCAACGTTTCCACCAGAATAGACGCGCGGGGCGCGCGGTTGAGAGGACCGCCCTCGTCGGTGACAGCCGCGCAAAGATGCTCGTCAGCGAATTTTGCCAGCCAGGACTCAGGATTGCCCGTGACCGCGATGACTTTGCACCCGTTGTTGCGCACGGCGATAGCGGTAGCTTTCAGTTCGGCTGTCTCGCCGCTGTTGGAGATGCAGATCACCACATCACCGGCTGTCAGCTGCCCACAAGAGCCGTGAACGGCCTCCGTTCCGTGCAGGAAATAGGTGGGCGTGCCCGTGGAGGAAAAGAGAGACGCCATATACGCCGCCACATGGGCAGGCTTACCGATGCCCGTGATATGCAGACGATTTCCCTGTGCTTGCGCGTCCCAGATCAGTTGAGCCGCAGGCAAAAAGGTGGTTTCCTCCAGCAGAGGAAGTGCGTTGTCCATGGCCGCGCGTACCGCGTCGGCAAAAACCTGTAAACTGCTCATGGTATCGTCTCCTTTATACGTATTGAGTAACGTCGTGTCCGTTGGTCTTCATGAAGGCAACCACTTCATCCAACACAGGCAAGCTGGGCTGTGCGCCCATGCGGGACACCGTAATGCCCGCGGTGTGGTTAGCAAACAGCAGCGCGTTTTCGGGCGTGTCGCCCAGACAGATTGCGGTGCAGAACGCCGCCACAAAGCTGTCGCCGGCGGCGGTGGGGTCCACCACGGGACCGTAGTCCACGCAGGGGGAGGACAGGAAGTGCTCGCCGTCGGAGAAGACAGCGCCTTGACTGCCCATGGTGATGAGAACGTTTTGCACGCCCTTATTCCGCAGGTATTGGACCGCTTGCTTGGCAGAGGGAATGTCCTTGACCGCGATGCCCGTCATATCGGAGGCCTCGTGCTCGTTGGGCGAAATATAGCTCAGGCACGAAAGCAAGTCATCCGGTAACGGTGCGGAGGGGGCAGAGTTGAGCATGACCGGTACGCCGTGGGCGTGAGCCAGCTTGGCCGCTGCCACATTGACCTTCATGGGGATCTCCAACTGGAGGATCAGCATATCGTAGGTGGCAATGGTCTTTTCCAGTTCGGCAAGATCGTCTACGGTCAGATCCATGTTGGCACCGGGCAACACCAAAATACGGTTGGCGGTGCCCTGTTCGGTGACCTCCAGCTGAATGTTGCCCACGCCGGTGGAACAGGTATTCGAACACAGGATACCGTCGATGTTGACGCCGGCCGCTGCCAGCGACTGCTTCATTTGCTCACTGAACGCGTCTTTGCCGACCTTGCCCACCATCGTCACATTGGCGCCCAAGCGGGCGGCCTGTACTGCTTGATTGGCACCTTTACCGCCGGGCGCGGTGGAAAAGGTGGTACCGATGATGGTCTCTCCGCTTTTGGGAAAGCGCGGGGTGGAGCAGATCAGGTCCATAACCAGACTGCCTACCACTAAAATGCGAGGTTTAGTTTTCAAGAGAAATCCCCCTTTCTTATTTTCAGTATATCGAAAGGAAACCAAAATATCTCGTCGTTCTTTGCTTTGGACTGGACATTTTTTGTTCTTTATAGTATAGTAGTGTCACAGCACGCGAAAAGGAGATCGACCATGGCCTTGCAAGAGATACGCCGCTACGAGGATGATTTTAGGGTGTGGCACTCTGCTTACACCAATATGGGTTTTTTAGCGCACTGGCACGAGGAAATAGAGCTGATTCGAGTTCGTTCCGGTGCGGCGGAGATCACGGTGGATAATCAGACATATTTTGTCCACAAAGGGGATGTGTTGATATGCAGCAGCGGTCACATTCATTATTGTGACTCCTTTCACCTGAGCAATACACTGGAATTTGTACTGTTCGATCCCGCATTACTGCAAAGCGGACGATCTCCCCTGTGTGTGTGCTCGTGCTGTATCACGGAACAGCAACTGCGTGAGGCGGGGCTGTCAGGGACGGCTGCACGCTTGTTTGACGGATTGTCCGCTGAACTGCTGGGGAAAGCACCGCATTATCAAGAGGTCGCCAAGGGAATGCTGCGAGTATTTTGGTATCAGCTGCAACGATTGCTTCCCGATGAAAACGAGATGTCGGCTTTACAAACGCTGGAGGATGGACATCCGATCCACCGGGTGATCCGCTACATGGAACAGCATGTGTCGGAGGAGTTGTCCTTGGAGCAACTGGCGCACCGCTTCGGTATCAGCAACTGCTATTTATCCCGCTGTTTTAAGCGGTACACGGGAAAGAACTTTGTGATGTATCGCAATCTGCTGCGGGTGGAGCAGGCAATTGCCCTGTTGCAGAACACAACACGCTCAGTCAGTGAGATCGCTTTCAACTGCGGATTTCAGGATATTCGCACCTGCAATCGGGTGTTTCGGCAGTACACCGAGCATTCTCCGCTGGATTTTCGGCGGGATCTCAGTTTGGGAGTTCATGTAATGGCTTATCCCCATCGCCGAAGCGACGAGGGCTTGCTGGTGGAAAACGATTCGCCGGTGGTACGACAGCATGACGGCGGCAGACAGTGACGGAAACTTCATCCTCCCGCGAAAATCGGATAGAAAAAACACAGGCACCCCCGCCACGGCGGGGTGCCTGTGTGCAATATCAGTGGCAGTTCTTGCAGGGGGTGTAGCCTCGCTGCTCGGCCTCGGATAGAGATACCTCGGAAGGGTTTTTCATCGTTCCGCAATTTGGTTTGCTATGATATTTTTTGCCGGTCTTGGGGATCCACACTCTCACCTCAACGGATTCTTTGGAAGAGGTCTCATTTTGCATTGTTGTCGGCCGCGTGGCGGTCGATTTTTTGGTTTGGGTCGTCTTGGTGGTTTTTACAGTAGGTGCTTGTGTAGTGATGGGAACCGCCTCCACTGTCGTTGTGGTGGTGACGGTGGATGGACTTTTTGTTATCACTGTTGCAGAGTAGTCACGTTCTCCGTCGCATGCGGTTGTACCTGCTATAAAAAGGATCGTCAGTAGGACGATAAATGTCTTTTTCATACATAACCCCTTTCTTTCTTCATAAGATAATTTTAGCGGATTTTCCGCTAAATGTCAATAGCGGAAATTTTTCTGCGTTATACTTGTAACAGAAAGAAACGGGGGTGTAGCCATGCCGCTTTATCGACGAATTCGGGATCTGCGCGAGGATAAAGACTTGACGCAAACGGAGATGGGCGTGATCCTTTCGTGCAGCCAACGGGTATACAGCAACTACGAGCGTGGCGAGATTGACATTCCTACCGCCACACTGATCAAGCTGGCCGATTTTCACAAGGTTTCGGTGGATTATCTGTTGGAGCGCACCGACATCCGCGAACTTAACAAAACATAAAGCGCATACAGGATAATATCCTGTATGCGCTTTTTATAATGTCAAGGGATAAGATCAATACTCACTGTCAAAACTGACCACTTCGGGGGCTTTCATGGCGGGGTCGGGGGCGGCGACTTTTTTGACCGCGGTTACTTTTAAAGATCTCACCAGCGGTTCCCAGCCGAAAATCGTGGTAGTGCCGAAGGTGTTTTGCAGGTACAGGTTGGATGCCGTGCCCTCGTAGCGATAGGTGATGGCGTAGTAGAATTGATGTTCCGACGTGTCCTTCTTCAAAAAATCCAAATAAATGGTGAAGGTGCCCTTTTGGTCGTCGGTATAGCCCAAAGGTGTTTTGATGTATTGGTATCTGCCGCCGTCGTTGGAACTGTCGATGTAAAAATACCCGTCCTGATAGGTCTGCTCGCCCTGCAAGAACGTGTAGGTGCCTTGGGCCTTGAGCTTTTCAAACTCGCTCTTGGAGAACACGAACACCCGATTGATGGCGTCGAACATGGTGGCCTCGGGTATTTTGTACTTGCCGGCATCGGTCTTGTTCTTGCTGAGTTCGGCCAGATAGTAGCTGTCGTCCAGCACAGCGGTGTAGTTAAAAGAGCCGTCGTCGTTGATGCCCGATTGTTCGGTACCGTCTTTATCAAAATACGTGGTTTCGATAAAGCCCGCTTCCGCCATTTCAAAATTCGACTGGCCGCAGACAGTACATTTACCAGCGGTGACCGTGTGCTTTTCCAGCCGCACCTGCTGCTTGCAGTCCTTACACTTGACGGCATGGTACAGCATATCCAGCTTGGAGCTGTCGATCATGTGCTTGCCGGTATTGACCGAAACGATCTCGGTATGGGCGTGCTTGCAGCTGCCGGCAGTGGTTGCCTTGGTGGTGACGGAGGATGACGCCGTTGTGCCCGCGGGCTTGTCCGAGTTGGTGGTGGTAGGATCGGCCGAGACGGCAAGGGTGGTGGTAGTGACCGTATCATCGCCTGCTGTGGTGGTAGCGGTAGGATCCGCCTTGTCAGAGCCGCAACCGGCCGACAGTGTTACCAACAGCAACAGCGCCGAGCAGAAAGACAGAATTCTTTTCACAAATAACACCTCTCATAGAGAAAGGGCTTGAAGCAACGGCTCAAGCCCTTTCGTAAAGTGGCAACTTATTTCGCCTGAGAAACCGCCACAGCGCAGGCCACGGTAGCGCCGACCATGGGGTTGTTACCCATACCGATGAGACCCATCATCTCCACGTGCGCAGGCACGGAGGAGGAGCCGGCGAACTGAGCGTCGCCGTGCATACGGCCCATGGTATCGGTGAGACCGTAGGAGGCAGGACCTGCCGCCACGTTATCGGGGTGGAGGGTACGACCCGTGCCGCCGCCGGAAGCCACGGAGAAGTACTTCTTGTTGTTCTCCATTGCCCATTTCTTGTAGGTGCCGGCAACAGGATGCTGGAAGCGGGTGGGGTTGGTGGAGTTACCGGTGATGGACACTTCCACGCGCTCATGCTTCATGATGGCCACGCCCTCGGACACGTCGTTGGCGCCGTAGCACTTGACCTTGGCGCGCTCGCCGTCGGAGAAGGCCTTCTCACGGACGATTTTCAGCTCGTCAGTGTAGAAATCGTACTCGGTCTCCACGTAGGTGAAGCCGTTGATACGGCTGATGATATACGCCGCATCCTTGCCCAAGCCGTTCAGGATGACGCGCAGGGGCTTCTGACGGGCTTTGTTGGCGGTACGAGCGATACCGATGGCGCCTTCAGCGGCGGCAAAGGACTCGTGACCGGCCAGGAACGCGAAGCAATCGGTCTCCTCGGATAGGAGCATCTTACCCAGGTTACCGTGACCCAGACCCACGGCGCGCTGCTCGGCAACCGAGCCGGGCACGCAGAAGGCCTGCAGACCCTCGCCGATGACGGCGGAGGCTTCGGCGGCGTTGGTGATGCCGCGCTTCAGCGCCAGCGCCACGCCCAGGGTGTACGCCCAAACGGCGTTTTCAAAGGCGATGGGCTGTACGCCCTTGACGATGGCGTCCACGTCGATGCCCTTGCTCAGGCACAGGTCGCGGCAGGCTTCCATCGAACCGAGATCGTTCTCGGCCAAAAATTTCTCGATCTTGGCAAGACGTCTGTCCTTGCCTTCGAATTTTACATCGTTAGCCATGTGTACAACCTCCTCTTATTCTTCACGGGGGTCAATGTACTTCGCCGCGGAATCGAAACGGCCGTACTGCCCGATGTTTTTGTTGTAAGCTTCGTTAGGCTCCATGCCGTGACGGATGTCCTCCAGCATTTTGCCCAGACGGACGAACTGGTAACCGATGACCTCGCCGTCCTCGTCCAGCGCGATCTTGGTGACGTAGCCTTCGGCCATTTCCAGGAAACGGACGCCCTTGGCCTTGGTGGAATACATGGTACCCACCTGAGAGCGCAGGCCCTTACCCAGGTCTTCCAGACCGGCACCGATGGACAGACCGTCCTCGGAGAAAGCGGACTGGGTGCGGCCGTACACGATCTGCAGGAACAGCTCGCGCATGGCGACGTTGATGGCGTCGCACACCAAGTCGGTGTTTAAGCATTCCAGTAACGTCTTGCCGGGCAGGATCTCCGCGGCCATAGCGGCGGAGTGGGTCATGCCGGAGCAGCCGATGGTCTCTACCAGGGCCTCCTCAACGATGCCGTTCTTGACGTTCAGTGTCAGCTTGCAGGTGCCCTGCTGAGGAGCGCACCAGCCCACACCGTGGGTCAGGCCGGAAATGTCGGCGATCTGTGTAGCCTTGACCCAGTTACCCTCTTCGGGAATGGGCGCGGGACCGTGGTGCGGACCCTTTTTGACTATACACATTTGTTCAACTTCATGGGAATAGTTCATGATGGTACTCCTTTCGGATATTGATACAAGGAATATTATACCCATTTTTTAGCAGAAACGCAAGGGGTTGTCCCGCAATATTGCTAAATTTTTCACAACAGCTCGAAGTGATGGCGATGGCTTCGGAGAATACCCTCCCGACTCAGCTTGCCGATCTCCGCCGACAGACCGCTGCGGTCCACCTCCAAATAATCTGCCAGTTCCTGCCGGTCAAAGGGAATGGTGAAACGGTTGCTGCTTTGTTTTTTGGCCTGCAGCATCAGGTAGGTCATCAGCTTGTTGCGGGTGGAGCGCTTGGACACCACCTCGATTTTTTGGTGAAACACCAGCACCTTGGTCGCTAAATCTTTCATCAAATTGAAAATGAGCTGTTGGTGAAAGCCGCATTGGTTTCGGCAGGTGTGCAGGATGTGATCGCGGTCAATGAGCATGACGGTGCAGGGCTCGTTGGCGATCACCGTTACGGGGATGGCACCCATTTCCGCACAGGCAAAGGCTTCGCCGAACACCTCGGCGGGGCCGATGTTGCTTAAAATGCTGCGGTTGCCGTAGTAATCCGAGCGGGCGATCTGTGCCGAGCCCGACAGCAAAATCCCGATGTATTTGGCGGGGGTGCCCTCCGCCATGATGGTGTATTTTTTGTCAAAGAATTCCACCTTGGCACCGAGGCAACCCAGCATCGTGAGCAGATTTTCCTCTTCAATCTGTTGAAAAAGAGGGCAATTTCGTAAAATTTCAAGATATTGTTTCATAAACTTTCTCCGTTTGTTGAAAATTCAACATACTTTTGAGTTCCAGTATACTATACTTGAACCATAACATCAAGGAGGTGCCGGAAAAAATGTTGAGAAAGATCATTAAAATAGAGGAAGAAAAATGCAATGGCTGTGGGGCGTGCGCAACTGCCTGTCACGAGGGAGCCATCGAGATGATCGACGGCAAGGCGCGACTCACCCGCGAGCACTACTGCGACGGGCTGGGCGATTGCCTGCCCGCTTGCCCGATGGGTGCCATCACCTTTGAGCAGCGGGAGGCGCCCGCCTACGACGAGGAGGCCGTGCGGCAGGCGAAGATGCAGAAATTCGGGGTGAAGTTGCCCTGCGGTTGCCCCGGTACCCGGTCCAAGGCCATCAAGCGGGAGGCGGCCACTGTTCGGTCGACGGCCGTGCCCAGCCAGTTATCCCAGTGGCCCTGCCAGATCAAGCTGGTGCCGGTGAACGCTCCGTATTTTGAAAATGCCAACCTGCTCATCGCCGCCGACTGCACCGCCTTTGCCTACGGTAACTTCCACAACGAGTTTATCCGCAATCACATCACGCTGATCGGCTGTCCCAAGCTGGATGAGGGCGATTACGCGGACAAGCTGACGCAGATCATCGCGAACAACAACATCAAGAGTGTCAAGGTGGTACGCATGGAGGTGCCCTGCTGCGGCGGTATTGAAAACGCGGTCAAACGGGCCCTGCAGGCCAGCGGTAAATTTATTCCCTGGCAAGTGGTGACCGTCTCCACCGATGGTTCGATTTTAGAATAATCCATTGAATTTTTGGAAAATATAGGGTATACTTGTTACAGAGGTGACGGAACATGCAAATAACCAATGATATCCGTTATATCGGTGTCAATGACCATAAGATCGACCTGTTTGAGGGGCAGTACGTGGTGCCGAACGGCATGTCGTATAACTCCTATGTCATTGTGGACGAAAAGGTGGCCGTGCTGGATACGGTGGATGCGGCCTTCACCCACGAGTGGCTGGATAACCTCCAGAATACGCTGACGGGCCGACAGCCGGATTACCTGATCGTACAGCACATGGAGCCGGATCATTCGGCCAACATCGGGAATTTTATCAAGGCCTATCCCAAGGCAACGATCGTGGCGTCTGCCAAGGCTTTTGCCATGATGAAAAACTTTTTCGGCACCGATTTCAGCGATCGGCGGATGGTGGTAGGCGAGGGAGATACCCTGTCGCTGGGACAGCATCTGCTGACCTTTGTGACCGCGCCCATGGTCCACTGGCCGGAGGTTATCGTCACCTACGACAGCACGGATAAGGTGCTGTTCTCCGCTGACGGCTTCGGCAAATTCGGTGCCTTGGATGTGGAGGAGGACTGGGTCGACGAGGCACGGCGGTACTACATCGGCATCGTGGGCAAGTACGGTGCTCAGGTGCAAAATCTGCTGAAAAAGGCGGCGGGGCTGGACATTCGCAGCATCTGTCCCTTGCATGGGCCGGTGCTGACGGAAAATCTGGGGTACTATCTGAATTTGTACAACACCTGGTCCTCCTATCAGCCGGAGGAAGAGGGCATCGTGGTGGCCTATACTTCGGTGTACGGCAACACCAAAAAAGCGGTATTGCAGTTGGCAGAAAAACTGAAAGCCAACGGCTGTCCCAAGGTGGTCGTGTACGATCTGGCCCGCTGCGACATGGCCGCCGCGGTGGCGGACGCGTTCCGTTACAGCAAACTGGTACTGGCCACCACTACCTACAACGCGGATATCTTCCCCTTTATGCGGGAGTTTATCAATCATCTGATTGAGCGGAATTTCAGCAACCGCGTGGTGGCCCTGATGGAGAACGGCAGTTGGGCGCCTCTCGCCGCCAAGGTGATGCGGGGCATGCTGGAGAACAGCAAGAATCTGACCTTTACCGATACCACGGTGAAGCTGCTGTCTGCCTTGAGCGAGGACAGCGCCGCTCAACTGAACACGTTGGCGGAAGAGCTGTGCCGCGAATATCTGGCGCAGCAGGAAGCCACCGCCAACAAGAACGATCTGACCGCCCTGTTTAACATCGGGTACGGCCTGTACGTGGTGACC
>JAFVQV010000191.1 GCA_017504645.1 Clostridia bacterium
ATGGGTCAGGGTGTATGGATCGATTCCGAAAACCTCGGTCCGGACGACAGTGTGGCAGAGGTACTCAAGCACGGCACTCTCAGCGTGGGCTTCATCGGTCTGGCGGAAACCTTGAAAGCCTTGACCGGTAAGCACCACGGCGAAGACGAGGAAAGCCGCAAACTGGGTTACGAGATCATTTCCTATATGCGCCGCCGCATAGACGAGCAGTCCGAAAAAACCGGCCTCAACTTCACCCTGCTGGCCACTCCCGCAGAGGGCTTGAGCGGACGTTTCATCCGCATCGACAAGCAGCTGTACGGTGAGATTCCCGGCGTGACCGACCGCGATTATTACACCAACTCCTTCCACGTGCCGGTATATTACAACACCAGCGCCTACAAGAAGATCAACATCGAGGGTCCCTTCCACGCACTGACCAATGCCGGTCACATCAGCTATGTGGAGCTGGACGGCGATACCTGCAAAAACCTGGAAGCCTTTGAAGCGGTCATCCGTTGCATGAAGGAGGCCGGCGTAGGCTACGGCTCCGTCAACCATCCCGTTGACCGCGATCCCATCTGCGGCTACACCGGCGTCATCAACGAAGTCTGTCCCCGCTGTGGCCGCCGCGAAGGTGAGTCAGTCAGCGTGGAAAAACTCAAGGAGCTGCGCAAACTCTACCCCCACATGCCTCACATCTGCGGCTGTGACTAATTTTTATTAAAAAAGGAGATCATATTATGAATAAGAAAAACGAATGTGTCACCGAAGTCGGCAAGAACGTAGGCTTTGAGCGGATCCGCCGCATCACCGGTTATCTCGTCGGTACCACCGACCGTTTCAATAACGCCAAGCGCGCCGAGGAAAGAGATCGTGTGAAGCATGGCCTCGATAATTAAGGTTTGCGGTCTGGAGCCGGAATCCATCGTAGACGGTCCCGGTTTCCGTTATGTGGTGTTTGTGCAGGGCTGCCCCCATCACTGCCCCGGCTGCCATAATCCGCAGTCTCACGCCTTTGAGGGCGGCACCTCCTACACCGCCGATCAGTTGTTTTCTCAGTTTTGCGAAAACCCGCTGCTCTGCGGGATTACCCTGTCGGGCGGTGAACCGTTTTGCCAGGCAAGCGCTTTATGTGAGCTTGCTGCCATGGTCAAGGCTGCCGGCAAAACGGTGGTTGCCTATTCCGGCTACACACTGGAACAGCTGCTGGAAAAGAGCAAGACAGAACCGGACATACTGCGTCTGCTCCGTTTGACGGACACCTTGATCGACGGCCCTTACATTGCGGAAAAACGCAACTTGGAGTTGCAATTCCGCGGCAGTGAAAATCAGCGTATTTTGGATATGAACAACTGGTTTGCCACACATGAAAATTAAAAAGAGCCCCGTTTCCGTATCTACGGAAACGGGGCTCTTTTTTTATACGATTGACTCGATCAGGAGGGTGGCACAACGGATACCGTCTACGGCCGCAGAGGTAATCCCACCAGCATAGCCGGCCCCTTCGCCGCAGGGGTACACTCCCCGCACAGCGGATTGCCCGCTGTTGTCGCGCAGGATACGCACGGGCGACGAGCTGCGGGATTCCACTCCCGTCAGCACCGCGTCATAGCGATCAAATCCCGCCAATTGACGCCCAAACAAAGGCAACGCCTCTCGCAAAGAGCGTTCGACAAAATCCGGCAAGCATTCCCGCAGATCGGCGGGGATGACACCCGGTAAATAAGAGGGCCGCACTTCACCGAACGCCGTCGTGGCACGCTGCTGTAAGAAATCGCCCACCAGCTGTGCCGGGGCACGGTAATCACCGCCACCCAGTACATATGCTGCCTGCTCCATACGGCGTTGCAGGGCAATGCCTGCCAGCGGCGACTCTCCCACCATATCCTCAGGAGAAATTCCTACCAGCAGGGCGCTGTTGGAATTGACGGCGTCACGGGCAAATTCGCTCATACCGTTAACGGCGACCCCGCCCTCTTCCGATGCGGCGGCGATCACCACCCCACCGGGACACATACAAAAGGTATATACGCCGCGCCCGTCTTTCAAATGACAGGCCAGCTTATAATCAGCGGCACCCAGTGCCGGATGTCCCGCAGCGGCACCGTATTGACTGCGATCGATCATGTCGCGGGGATGCTCAATGCGTACGCCCACCGCAAAGGGCTTCTTTTCCATGGGAAGGCCGGCTTCATACAGCATCTGCATGGTATCGCGGGCACTGTGCCCGATAGCAAAGATGGCGTGGGAACAGGCGATCTCCCGTGTCCCTTGAGGTGATTCGATTATCAAACCGCTCAGCATCCCTCCATGGGTAGCAATGGCGGTCACCTGGTTCTCGAAACAGACCTCTCCACCTAACGCGATAATCTTATCCCGCAAGCCTTTTACGGCATCACATAACCGATCGGTCCCCACGTGAGGCTTCGCCTGCCATAGGATCTCCCGCGGTGCACCCGCAGCCACCAGTTCCTCCAGCACATATCGGCAGCGAGGATCTTTGATACCCGTGTTCAGCTTGCCGTCAGAAAAAGTGCCGGCGCCGCCCTCACCAAACTGTACATTGGAGCGGGTATCCAGCACACCGGTGCGGCGAAAATGCGCCACCGCCTCACGACGTTGTTCTACCGCTTGTCCCCGTTCCAACAACAAAGGCTTCAGTCCTGCTTGCGCCAGTGTCAGTGCGGCAAATAATCCCGCAGGACCGCTGCCCACCACCACAGGACGCGAGATGCTTTTTGTGACTTTAGGAACAGTCCACACCGTCGGTGCTAACAGCGATACCGACGAATCGCCACAAGCGGACAGAACAGCTGGTTCGTTCTCCACCTCCACGGCTGCCGTAACCTGAAAGCAAATGCGATCTTTATGCCGCGCGTCAACCGATCGCTTATACAGCGTACACGTTTGTATACGGGAGAGAGCAATGTGCAGCTTGTCCGCTGCTGCCTGTCGCAGCTGCTGTTCGGTATAGGAAAGCGGCAATCGAATACCGCCTACCCGAATCATATGTTACCTCCTGTAGCGGCACAGGCGGCGATGTAGGCCGAAGCCCACGCCCATTGCAGGTTAAATCCGCCACAATCGCCGTCCACATCCAGCACCTCACCCAGTAAATATACATCGCGATCAAACCGAGATCGCAGGGTATGAGGATCCACCTCATCTAAACAAATGCCGCCTGCTGTGACCTGTGCACCGCCAAAGCCCTGAGTGCCGATCACCGCCAATTCAAAACTCTTAATAGCAGCGCACAGTCGGGACAGTTGTTCATCCGACAAAAGTGCTGTATCGTCTTGCAAGCCTATGCCTGCGGCACGGCATACCGTTTGCCCGATGCGCTTGTTAAGCAGTCCTGTCAAGAAATCCTCGCCGCGGCGGGACAACTCCTGTCGTTTTTTCAAAAGCGACAACAGCTCCTCACCAGACACGGTGGGAAGCAGATCCAATACCGCTGTCAGAGTCCCTTGCTTGCGCCGTTCCCAATCCCCCACCGTACGGGAAATCTGCATTACCGCAGGACCGGAAATGCCGTATTCCGTAAACAGCAGCTCACCTGTATGCTGAGCTACCAAACTGCCGTTATGATAAAGGGTCACTGTGGCATCGGTGCGCAGCCCTTTCATGGCACGAACAAAGGTGGTATCGGTGCGTACCTGCACGATGGACGGGAACAGGGGTGTTTTGTGATGACCCAGCGCCACAGGCAGAGCATAGCTTTCCGCCGAACCGCCCAATGCAGGGGCTGCGGCGCCTCCTGTAGCGATCAGCACCCGACGGGCCTGTATCTCCTCCCCGCCTGCGGTGAGTACCAGTGTATCACCACGACGGCGAAGTGCCGTCACCGCCGCATCACAGCGTTGGGTGACACCCAGCGCATCCAGCGTCAGCCGTAAGCAATCCAGGACGGCTCCCGCCTGTTCGCACAGCGGGTATACCCGTCCGTTATCCCGCACCACGCATTGGACACCGACCGATTCAAAAAACGAGATGGCCGCCGACGGTGGAAACGCTTCCAGCGCCGACTGCACAAAAGCCGCCGCACCCTTTCCGTGGTAACGGGCAGGGGCCGCGTACATATTGGTAATATTACAGGTGCCATTGCCGGTTGCCAACAGCTTTTTGCCCACGCGAGGAGCCTTTTCCAGCAAGATCACACCATCGCCGGCTGCAGACCGCGCACAAAATACCGCCGCAGCTAATCCCGCCGCGCCGCCGCCAACAATTGCATATTCCCAAATTTTTGCCATTGGTCATGCCTCTCTTTCTCTATTTTTACAGTATACTGTACCGTGGAGATATCGTCAAGCGCGGGCTTCGCATATTTTTTTCGTATTTTTTCAAAAAACTCTTGCAAATTTCATGGAATTGCCATATAATGCAGTGGGTGCATTTGCACATTCGGACTAAAAACTTGTACTTTTTATTTTTTAAGTGAAAAGCCCGCACGACTTGCTTTTTGAAGTAAACACTAAAGGCATCAACAAGAAAGGTTCTGATTTTCATGTGCGGAATTGTGGGATATATCGGCAAAAAGCCGGCGGCACCTTTGCTGCTGCACGGATTATCAAAATTAGAATATCGGGGATACGACTCGGCGGGGATCGCACTGGCGCAGCCGGGGCACCTAACCGTTTACAAAAGCGTGGGACGGCTACAGGTGCTGTTCGATCAGGTCAGCGGCGGCGAAGAACTGCCGCAAACCGTCGGTATCGGGCACACCCGTTGGGCAACACACGGTAAACCCAGCGATGAAAATTCTCACCCCCACTTGAGCCTGCACGGTCGTTTTGCGGTGGTGCACAACGGCATCATTGAAAACTACGCCCAACTAAAAAAAGAGTTGCAGGAAAACGGGGTCGCGTTTCGCTCGGAAACCGATACCGAAGTGGTGGCACAGCTACTGGAAAAGCACGACAGCGAGGATATGCTGCGCACCGTGCAAAACACGGTAAAGGAATTGGTCGGTTCCTATGCACTGGGCATCCTTAACGCCGCGCAGCCCGACGAGATCTTTGCCGTTCGGCGTGCCAGCCCTCTCATTGTCGGCGTGGCGCGGCACGGGTATTTTATCGCGTCAGATATTCCCGCCATTCTCCCCCATACTCGTCGTTTTATTCCCCTTGCCGATGGCGAGATCGCCCGTCTGCGCCGCGGAGAGATCACGGTGTGGGATGAGGCGGGAAAAGTGGTAGAAAAACCTGTGCAGGAAGTAACCTGGGATATCTCCAGTGCCGAAAAGGGCGGCTATAAGCATTTTATGATCAAGGAGATCATGGAGCAGCCGGATGCCCTTGCCGCCACCATTTCTCCGCGTATCAACGACAAAAACGAGATCGTACTGGACGGTATTCACCTTACGGAAGAAGAATTAAAATCCATTCGGCGCATTGCCATTGTGGCGTGCGGCTCCGCGTATCATGCGGGGGTCGTGGGAAAATACCTGATTGAAAAGCTGACGCGGATACCGGTGGAGGTGGATATTGCCTCGGAGTTCCGTTACCGCGATCCGCTGATCGACAAACATTCGTTGGTCATCATCATCAGCCAATCCGGCGAAACGGCGGATACCCTTGCCGCCCTACGGGAAGCGAAAGCACGGGGAGCACGGGTGTTATCCGTCGTGAATGTGGTGGGCAGCTCCATTGCCGCCGAAAGCGATGATGTGCTGTATACCTGGGCAGGGCCGGAGATCTCCGTCGCCACCACCAAGGCCTATTCCACCCAGTTGACCATGCTGTATCTCATTGGTTTCTATATAGCAGAGAAGTTGGGGACGCTCACACGCGAGGAGGTCCTTTCCCTGTTACATGAACTGAAGCGCCTGCCGGATCAGCTGCGGGGAATTTTAGGGCTGGCACCTCAGCTGAAGCAGTTGGCACAACGGTACGCCTATCTGGAGCACGCCTTTTTTATCGGGCGCAATCTGGATTATGCGGTGGCGCTGGAGGCTTCGCTGAAATTGAAGGAGATCAGTTATATCCACTCGGAGGCCTATGCCGCCGGCGAACTGAAGCACGGTACCATTTCCCTTATTGAGGACGGTACCTTCGTGGTGGCGTTAGCCTGCTCACCCGATACGGTGGAAAAGACCCTTTCTAATATGAAAGAGGTTAAGGCTCGCGGTGCGGAGGTGCTGCTGCTCACCACCGAGGAGCATCGACAGTTAGCCGAGGAAGCCGATCACACCATCTATCTGCCCCGTGTGCATCCGTTGCTCACCGCTTCCGTGGAGATCGTGCCGCTGCAGTTGTTCGGTTATTATGTGGCGTTGGCGCGCCGATGCGATATCGACAAGCCCCGCAATCTTGCCAAAAGTGTGACCGTAGAATAAAAGGAGGAGTCTGTATATGCGCATACCCGATCTGTACGACTTAACACACACCCTCGCGGGAGAATATCTTGCCGGGTTCACCTATCCCTGGGAGGCTCTTGCCGGTATCGGCGATTGCATCCGCGCTTTAGGGGCCGCTCTGCCCGCCGAGAAGTTTGAACGGGTGGGCGAAGATGTGTGGATCGCCCGTTCTGCCAAGGTGTTCCCCTCCGCCTACATCGGAGGGCCCTGCATCATCGACGAGAGCGCCGAGGTGCGCCACTGCGCCTTTATCCGCGGAAATGCCTTGGTGGGAAAAAACGCCGTGGTGGGCAATTCTACCGAACTGAAAAACGTGATCCTGTTTGACGGAGTGCAGGTGCCTCATTACAACTATGTGGGTGATTCCATTTTGGGATATAAGGCACACATGGGTGCCGGTTCCATTACCTCCAACGTGAAAAGTGATAAGACCCCCGTAGTCATCAAGGGCACCGATTGCGCTTACGAAACGGGGCTTAAAAAATGCGGCGCCATGCTGGGCGATTTCGTGGAAGTGGGTTGTAATAGCGTGCTGAATCCCGGCACGGTGGTGGGACGGCACAGCAACATCTATCCCACCTCCTGTGTGCGTGGCGTGATCCCCGCAGAATACATTTACAAAAATGCACAACATATTGTGCCGAAAAGGAGCAACTGAATATGGGACGATTGTTTGGAACGGATGGCGTGCGCGGCATTGCCAACCAAGAACTCACCTGTGAGCTTGCTATGGGCATCGGACGCGCCGCCGCGTTAGTACTTGCCAAGGGAGGACGCCGCCGTCCGGTGTTTGTCATTGGTGCCGATACTCGCATTTCCTCGGATATGCTGGGGGCGGCGCTGACTGCGGGTCTGTGCTCGGTAGGTGCCGATGTGATCCAGTTGGGTGTGATCCCCACCCCTGCAGTAGCATTTTTGGTGGGCAAATACAAGGCGGATGCGGGTATTATGATCTCCGCCTCCCACAACCCCGCCCCCTTTAACGGCATCAAGATCTTCAGCGGCGACGGCTACAAGCTGCCCGATGCTTTGGAAGAAGAGATCGAATCCATCGTACTGGATCACGCTGCCACGCCCCCCGCCCCTATCGGCGACGAGATCGGAAAGGTAACCGTAGCCGCCAGTGCCGCCAAGGATTACATCGATCACCTGAAAAGCACGGTTTTGTACGCACTGGACGGCATGAAGATCGCCGTGGACTGTGCCAACGGCGCTGCTGCTGTCACCGCCGCCCGCTTGTTCCAGGAATTGAACGCCGATGTGCATATTCTGCACGACACGCCCAACGGTATCAACATTAACGACGGTTGCGGCTCCACTCACATTGAGTCGCTGTCGCAGTATGTGGTAGAACATCAAATGGATCTGGGTGTTGCCTTCGATGGAGACGCAGATCGTTGTTTATGCGTAGACGAAAACGGCGAACTGGTGGACGGTGACCAGATGATGGCCATCTGCTCACTGGATCTGAAAGAACGGGGCAAGCTATCCGGCAACACCGTGGTGGGAACGATCCTTACCAATTTCGGGTTCACCAAATTCTGCGAGGACAACGAACTGAAATTTATCGCCACCAAGGTGGGCGACCGTTTTGTGCTGGAGGAATTGCTGTTGGGCGAATACGCTTTCGGCGGTGAGCAATCGGGACATATTATTTTCCGTGATTTTGCTACCACCGGCGATGGACAGCTGACCGCCATTCAACTGATCTCGTACATCAAGCGCAGCGGCGCCAAATTGTCTCAGCTGAGCAGCGTCATGAAACGGTATCCCCAGCTGAGCATCAATCTTGCGGTATCTGCTGAGGGAAAATTGCAGTTCTATACCAATGCTAAGATCAAGTCGGCGATCAACACCGCAAAAAAAGCCTTGGGAAAAAGCGGACGCATTGTGGTGCGCCCGTCGGGTACGGAGCCACTCATCCGCGTGATGGCGGAGGGAAGCGACGATGCCCTGGTACGGGAACAAGCCGAGGCAGTGGCCGCGGTTATTCGAGAACAAATAGGTAACTGACAAAAACGGGAAAGCGGACTGACGTCCGCTTTCCCGTTTTAAATATGAAAAATAAGAATTTTTTAAAATTTATGGCCTTAGGGCTTTTATTTTTTTCCGCCGTGTGATAAAATTAATTTCGTATGGCATATCCTGCGGCCAACACCGCTGCCTGTGCCAAAATGTCTGCGGGATCTACGGTGTTTTGACGAGAGATGCCGTATCGATCAAAGCCCAAGGGCAGTTCGGTAC
>JAFVQV010000192.1 GCA_017504645.1 Clostridia bacterium
GGAGATCTTATCCCGCAGTGCCTCTAAGGGGTACTCCTTGACATTGATGCCGTCTACCAGCACCTCGCCCTCGTCGACATCGTAAAACCGCGGGATCAGGTGTACCAACGACGATTTGCCGCTGCCGGTGGCACCGATGATGGCAAAGGTCTCGCCTGCGTTTACGGTAAAGGAGATGTTCTCCAGCACCGGTTGTCCCGACGTGTTGGGGTATGCAAACCGTACGTTGCGAAATTCGATGGTGCCACTCTCTTGTGTGGCGGCGCTGTACGTGCCGTCGGAAATGACGGCGGGGCAGTTCAGCACTTCGCTTAAGCGATCGGCAGAGGCTTTGGCGCGGGTAAAGGTCTGGAAAATGTTGGCCATAAAGGTGACGCCGTGCAGGATCTGTGCCAGATAGGTGATGGCTGCCATCACGCGGCCGGGGGTCATATCGCCGCCGGTCTGCACCGTGAGGCCGCCTGCCAGGATCACCGCCACAATACACACATTCAGCACGATGTTCATGCAAGGGCCCATAAAGGCCAGCAAATTATGTACCCGCAGGTTGATGCGGCACAGCTCGTCGTTGGCGGTATCAAAGCGATCCAGCTCGTGAGCCTCTTTCACATACGCCTTGACCACCCGCGCACCGGCGATGTTTTCCTGCATGACGTTGTTGATGCCGTCCAGTTTTTTTTGCACCACGGCAAACAGGGGAGAGGCTTTTCTGAGAAAGAACATCACAAACAGCAGGATAAAGGGGAGACCGCAGGCGGCAATGGCGGCGAAACGGGGTGATTGCCGATACAGCATAAAAATGCCGCCGATAAACATCACCAGATTGCGCACAAAACCGCGGATGGCCATCATCACCATGTTTTGCACCTGGGTCACATCGTTGGTCAGCCGCGTCACCAGTGAGCCAGTGGAAATTTTGTCGGTCTGCTGAAAGGACAGGTGCATGATGCGGGAAAACACGTCCTTGCGCAGATCGTTGCCGAACTGCTGCGCCGCCAGGTTGGCAAAAAAGCCGCACAGCATGCCGCAACAACCGCCCAGCAATACCAGCAGGATCATTTTCACGCCCATGGTCAGGATGAGCTGAAAATTGTTTTGCAGAACGCCGTTATCCACAATATCCCGCATCAGATCGGGTTGCAGCAGGTCCATGGCTACCTCGCCCACCATAAACAAGGGGGCAATGACGCAGAAGACCCAGTATTTTTTCAGGTATTTCAGCATGTTACAGGTCCCTCCGAATGACATCGCACAGATGATCCAATAACGCGATCAATTCCTGCTCCTTTTCTGCGGTGATCACGGAAGTGAGGAACTCGTCGGAGGTGTGCAGACGCTGCCGCAACGCTTCTGCCTTTTGCGTGCCTTTGTCAGTCAGGTACAGACAGGTGTACCGCTGATCCGTTTCGTCCACCTCTTTGCGGAGATAACCGTCTGCCAGCATCTCCTTGACAGCCTGATTGATGGCCGCCGTGGTCTTGTGGGAGAATTCCGCCAATTGTTTTTGACTGGCTCCGGGATTACGGGATAAGAACATAATGATTAGGCGGTAGGAATCGGGGATTCCCACCTCAAGTGCGCATTTGCGCATGTGCTGTCCCCACTCCTTGTGAGTGCGCCCCAACGCCATCATCAGAGTTTTTACAGGCTTTTCCGTCACCAACACCCCATTCAATCAAGAATTAATTAAGTTCTTACTTAATTATACAAGACCGCCACCCCGCTGTCAATAAAAAAGGACGGCGCGAGCCGTCTTTTTTTACTCTCGATTCCCGCGGCGGTACAGTTCGGTATTATACCGCAAGAACTCCTCGGTTTGGGCGGTGAAAGCGCCGTCGGCGGCGCGCCACTGCCAGTTATCGCCTACGGTGGAGGGGGTGTTCATGCGAGCATCGCCGCCCAACCGCAGAATATCCTGCATGGTCAGGATACAGGTATCCGCCACGCTGGCGAACGCAGCGATCATCATCTGCTCGCTGACCTGTTCCTGTCCGCCCGCCCGCAGATACTGAGCGGCAAAATCCACATCGCTTTGTGCGGCGGTCTGCGCCCAGCCGAGGAGGGTGTCGTTGTCGTGGGTACCGGTGTACACCACGCTGTTTTTTACATGGCGGTGGGGGAGATAATCACTCTCTCCCCACGGATCAAAGGCAAATTGCAGCACCTTCATGCCGGGGAAGCCGCTATCTGCCAATAACTGATGCACTTCATCGGTCAAATACCCTAAGTCCTCCGCGATGATGGGTGCATCCCCCAACTCTTCCCGTACGCGGTGGAACAACTCTATGCCGGGGCCCTTGCGCCACACACCCTCCTGCGCCGTTTCGGCGCCGTAGGGGATGCAGTAGTAGGATTCGAAGCCACGGAAATGGTCGATACGTACCACGTCGTAGGTGCGCAGGCTCATGCGTAAACGGCGCAGCCACCACTCATAGCCTGTCTGCCGCATGAAATCCCAGTTGTATACGGGGTTTCCCCACAATTGCCCATCAGCGGAAAAGGCATCCGGCGGGCATCCCGCCACCTCCACCGGCTGTCCGTCGGCATCCAGACAGAACTGCTGCGGCTGTGCCCACACGTCGGCGCTGTCCGCCGCCACGTAGATGGGCAGATCTCCGATGACGCGGATGCCCTTGTCGTTGGCGTAGCGCTTCAGTGCCGCCCACTGACGGAAGAAGAAATACTGCAGCATCTGATGATACTGGAAACGCCGTGCACAGTTTTGCTTCCAGCGGCACAGAGCTTCCGGTTGGCGGGTACGGATGTCGTCCTCCCACTCGCGAAACGGAGCGCCGCCGTGCACGTCCTTGATCGCCATGAACAGGGCGTAATCGTCCAGCCAAAAGGCATTTTCACTGCAGAATTCGACAAAATCCGCGGGAACAGCGCGAAAAAAATTTTCCTGTAACACGGAAAACAGGGCGTGCCGTTTCTCGTACAGCGTACCGTAATCTACCCGCGTGGGGTCGTTGCCCCAATCGGTGTGCCGATAGTCGTCGGGAGACAAAAAGCCCTCCTCTGCCAGCAACTCCAGGTCAATGAAATAGGGGTTGCCTGCAAAGGTGGAAAAGCTTTGATAGGGAGAATCGCCGTAGCCGGTGGGACCCACGGGCAGGATCTGCCAGTAGGTCTGCCGCGCGCGGTAGAGATAGTCTACAAAGGCATACGCATGGCGGCCCATGGTGCCGATGCCGGTATCGCCGGGCAGAGAGGATAGGTGCATCAGCACGCCGCTTGCCCGATAGGTGGGTTTGTTCATCATAATTCCTCGCTTGTACTAACATGAACGCCGCCGTTTATGACGGCGGCGTATGAGGCAAATGATCAAAAAGGCGAACAGTGCGCCCAACAGTCCGCCCATCCAGTCCTTTAGCAGGTCAACAAACTGCATGGCGCGTCCGGGGGCACAGAATTTCTGCACACACTCATCCGCCACGGCAAACACAGCGCCGATAGGAAAGGATAGCGCAAACCAACGGCGGGGCAGATAACTGTGACAAAGCAGGGACAGAAAAAAGCCCAGCAGAGTAAATTCCGCTATATGCGCTATTGCACGGAGAATATCGTTGACCGACAGGCGCACCGCCTCCTGCTGCGGGAGGGGTAACTCCCGATAAGAGGGGAAACAGCTGAGCACTTCATGGGTAAGGGAAGTACTTAAGGTGTCGGACTGAGTGGCAGGCTGCAGCGAAAGAGACAGGATAAAGGCTGCCATTGCCACGGTCAGCACCCACAGTACCACGCGATACCACAGAGCAGTTCGCCTCATACGCATCAGAAGGGCAGCTGTAAGCCACCGGTGATACGGCCCATGGTCTCCTCGGAGTCGGAAACGGCGCTGCGGATGGCTTCATTCACAGCGGCGGTGACCAGATCGGCCAGCATTTCGGTGTCGTCAGGATCGCAGGCGTCGGGTTTGATATCCAGTGTGCGAAGCAGATGATCGCCGCCCACGGTAGCGGTCACCATACCGCCGCCCGCGGTAGCAGAATAGGTACGCTGCGCCAGTTCTTCCTGAGCTGCCGCCATGTCCTCCTGCATTTTCTGCGCTTGCTTCATCATGCTTTGCATATTACCGGCGCCGCCGCCGTAGCCTTGAGGTAAACGTGCTTTCATCGTCTTCAACCTTTCATGTCAATGGAGATACCCGCCTGTGCGCTCTGGCGCAGGAAAGCGGAAAGGGGATCGCTCGCCTCGTCCACTGTTGCAGTGGGCTGGGGGCGTCCGCGAATAATACGCATGGGTTTGCCCAAAACCGCTTGCACCGCATTCATGAGCACGGCCTTGTTGCCGTCGGCACGGACCAGAGCACCGAACATTTCATTGTCGGTCATGATAATCAGCTTCTCCCCGTCGGTCATGGCGGTGGAATCCACCAGTACGCCGTACAGGGGCGGGCTTTTTTGAGAGATCTGTGCCAGCACCTCGGGCCAATGGTCACAGGAGACAGGCTCTGCCGCGGATGCAGCGGTAGGTGCGGGGACAGGAGGTGCCTCCTCAACGGGAGCGGGAGGCTCCGGCACGTCATCCGTAGCGGGTGTCGTCGCAGGAGCAGGGACGGGAGTGGGAGCCGTTTTGGGAACGGACACGCCCGCCTCTAACGCTTCTACGCGGCGCAGCAGGCTGATGGAAGTGGTGTCCAGCCGCGGATCGCACAAGCGAAGTAGGGTGGTCTCCATCTCCACACGGCGGGATACACCGCTTTTCAGTCGATCGAGGGTATGCTGCAGCACATCCAGAATATGAAGCACCGCTTCCAGAGACACGCCTGCCGCCTCGGCACGCATTTCCTCCAGCTCGGCAGGGGAGAGGACAATGAGATCGCCCGGTTTCCCCACACTTTTGAGGATCATCAGGTTGCGGTAAAAATCGATCAATTCCGCACACAGGCGCTCCATGTCCTTGGAGCTGTTGTGCAGATCGTTCAACAATTCCAGCGCGGCGGCACCGTTGCCGCTGCGAATGGCAGCAGACAGAGAAAACAGATGTCCGCGCCCTGCCATACCGGTAGCTTCTGCTACCACGGCGGCGGTCACCTCGCGAGAACGGGATAGGCACTGATCCAACAGCGACAGCGCATCGCGCATGCCGCCGTCTGCCAAGCGGGCGATCATCAATGCCGCGTCGTCCGATAAGGTGATCTGCTCGTGTTGCGCCACAAATTGCAGGCGCGCCGCGATATCCGCAGGCGGGATGCGCCCGAAATCAAACCGCTGACAGCGGGACAGGATGGTGGCGGGCAGCTTGTGCACCTCGGTGGTGGCGAGAATGAAGATAACATGCTCCGGCGGCTCTTCCAGCGTTTTCAGCAACGCGTTAAAGGCACCGGCAGATAGCATGTGTACCTCGTCGATGATGTACACGCGGTACTTGCCCACGGCGGGGGCAAAGTTTACCTCGTCCCGCAGATCGCGGATGTTGTCCACGCCGTTGTTGGAGGCGGCGTCGATCTCGGTCACGTCCAGAATGGTGCCCGCGTCGATGCCGCGGCAGTTGTCACACTCGTTACAGGGGTCACCGTCCACGGGGTGCAGACAGTTGACTGCTTTGGCTAAGATCTTGGCACAGGAGGTCTTACCCGTTCCGCGAGAACCGGTAAACAGGTAGGCGTGTGCCAAGCGGTTGGAACGCAATTCATTTTTTAAAGCCGTGGTAACCACGGGTTGTCCGTAAACGTCGGAAAACGTCTGCGGCCGCCATTTGCGGTACAGGACCTGATACATGACACACCTCCTGAAAAATAGCCGTGTCCTTTCGGGCATACGGGCGGATAGGTTGACTGCGGCGCACGGAAGAGACCGCTTAATGCTGCTCGGTTCCCCGCCTGACATGGTTCACGGTTCACCGTCGCACAGGACCCACCCGACCGTATGCCCCAAAGTACACGGCGATGCTTAAAAGCATTATATAATATGTTGGAGAAAAAAGCAAGCCACCACCGAAAAAATCCGCGGTGGCAAAAAAATCATTTTGGGGCTTGAAAAACGGGTA
>JAFVQV010000193.1 GCA_017504645.1 Clostridia bacterium
GAAGATAAATTTATCAAGAACCACTACGCTTCCGAATATATTTATAACGCTTATAAAAATACCAAGACCTGCGGAGTTATCGAAGAAGATAAGGCGTTCGGCACCAAAAAAATTGCCGAGCCTATCGGCGTCATCGCCGCGGTGATTCCCACAACCAACCCCACCTCCACCGCGATCTTTAAGTGCTTACTGGCGTTGAAAACCAGAAATGCCATCATCATCAGCCCTCATCCCCGCGCAAAGAGCAGTACCATCGCTGCTGCGAAGCTGGTTCTGGAAGCGGCTGTTGCTGCCGGCGCTCCCGAAGGTATCATCGACTGGATCGATGTTCCCTCCCTCGAAATGACTAACACCGTAATGAAAGAGGCCGACATCATCCTCGCAACCGGAGGTCCGGGAATGGTGAAGGCTGCCTATTCCAGCGGTAAGCCCGCTCTCGGTGTGGGAGCCGGTAACACCCCCGCCATCATCGATGACTCGGCCGATATTCTGCTGGCAGTTAACTCCATCATCCACTCCAAAACCTTTGATAACGGTATGATCTGCGCCTCCGAGCAGTCGGTTATCGTGCCTGAAAGCATCTATGATGCCGTCAAGAACGAGTTCGCCACCCGCGGTTGCTACTTCCTCGACCCCGAGGAGACCGAAAAGGTTCGTAAGACCATTATCATCAACGGCGCCCTTAATGCAAAGATCGTCGGTCAGCCTGCCGCTAAAATTGCGCAGCTTGCCGGAGTTACCGTTCCCGAAGGTACCAAAATACTCATCGGTGAAGTGGAGAGCGTGGAGCTTTCGGAGGAGTTTGCTCACGAGAAACTCAGTCCCGTACTTGCCATGTACAAGGCAAAGGATTTCGGCGATGCGCTTGACAAGGCAGAACAGCTCGTTGCAGACGGCGGTTACGGTCACACCTCCTCCGTATATCTTAACGAGGTGACCGAGCAAGATAAGCTCGCTGCGTTTACCGCCCGTATGAAGACCTGCCGCATCCTCGTGAATACGCCCTCCTCTCACGGCGGTATCGGTGACCTGTATAACTTTAAGTTGGCTCCTTCGCTCACCCTGGGTTGCGGCTCTTGGGGCGGCAACTCCGTTTCCGAAAATGTGGGCGTCAAGCACCTCTTGAACATCAAAACAGTGGCAGAAAGAAGGGAAAACATGCTGTGGTTCCGTGCGCCCGAAAAGGTATATATCAAAAAAGGATGTTTGCCGGTAGCGTTGGACGAGCTCAGAAGTGTACGTGGCGCTAAGAAAGCCTTTATCGTCACCGACACCTTCCTGTATCAGAACGGCTACACCAAGCCTATCACCGATAAGCTCGATGAAATGGGCATCGCGCACACCACCTTCTTTAACGTTCAGCCCGATCCCACCTTGGGCAATGCAACAGAGGGAGCCAAGCAGATGGCGGCCTTCCAACCCGACACCATCATCGCACTGGGCGGCGGCTCCGCCATGGACGCGGCCAAGATCATGTGGGTCCTTTACGAGCACCCTGAAGCGGACTTTATGGATATGGCCATGCGCTTTATTGATATCCGCAAGCGTGTGTACACCTTCCCCAAGATGGGTGAAAAGGCCTACTTCATCGCAGTTCCCACTTCAGCAGGTACCGGCTCGGAGGTAACGCCCTTTGCCGTCATTACCGATGAGGCCACCGGCGTGAAATATCCCCTTGCCGACTACGAGCTGCTGCCCAATATGGCGATCATCGACACGGATTTCCACATGAGCGCTCCCAAGGGCCTGACCGCTGCCTCCGGTATCGACGCGGTTACCCACGCTGTTGAGGCCTATGCCGCTATGCTCGCCACCGACTATACCGACGGCCTTGCGCTTCAGGCACTTAAAAACATCTTTAAATACCTGCCCCGTGCATACGATAACGGCCAGACCGATGTGGAGGCTCGTGAGAAGATGGCCAATGCCGCAACCATGGCAGGCATGGCTTTCGCCAACGCGTTCCTCGGTGTGTGCCATTCGATGGCGCATAAGCTGGGTGCTTTCCATCACCTGCCCCACGGTGTTGCCAACGCTTTGATGATCGAAGAGGTGCTCCGCTTCAATGCATCGGAGGCACCTGCTAAGATGGGTACCTTCTCGCAGTACGACCATCCGCATACCCTTGCTCGCTACGCTGAAATTGCCGATCATCTGGGCCTCGGCGGTCAGACTGACGAGGAGAAGCTCGAAAATCTCATCAAAGCCATCAATGAGCTTAAGGCCCGCGTTGGCATCAAGGAGACCATCAAGGACTACGGTATCGACGAAAAAGACTTCCTGGACCGTTTGGACGACATGGTCGAACAAGCCTTCGACGACCAGTGCACCGGCGCCAACCCCCGTTATCCGCTGATGAGCGAGATCAAGCAGATGTACCTCAATGCTTATTACGGCAATCATTTTGCAGAAACCAAAAAGCCTACCGCCGCTGACATTGCTGATTAAGGGAGGATGCAGAAATGAAACTGGAAACGGTTATCGCGGAAAGAAAAAATAAGACCATCTATCGTGACGGCGACAGATGCGTGAAAGTGTTCGCTTCCGAGTATTCCAAAGCCGACATTCTTAACGAAGCCCTTAACCAAGCCCGCATCGAAGAAACCGGCCTTCATATCCCCAAGGTGTTGGAGGTTACCACGATCGATGGGAAATGGGCCATCGTTTCCGAATACATTGAGGGGAAAACTTTGGCACAGCTGATGGAGGAAGACCCCGAAAACAAGAAAGAGTATCTTTCTCTCCTCGTGGATCTTCAACTCACCATGCACGCTAAGACGTGTACTCATCTGAATAAATTAAAGGATAAGATGAACCGAAAGATCAGCGAATCCACCCTCGATGCCACCACGCGCTATGAGCTTCATACGCGGTTAGAGGGTATGCCTAAGCATAATAAAGTGTGCCACGGTGACTTCAACCCCTCCAATATTATCATAACCAAAGACGGTACTCCCTATATCTTGGACTGGTCTCATGCAACGCAGGGCAACGCCTCTGCCGATGCCGCCCGCACCTACCTGTTGTTCTGGCTGAACAACGATGTTGAAGGTGCCAAGATGTACTTGGATCTGTTCTGCCATAAGAGCAATACCGCAAGGCAGTATGTTCAGAAGTGGATGCCCATTGTAGCGGCCTCCCAGTCTGTAAAGGGCAATGAGCACGAGCGCGAATTGTTGCTTTCTTGGGTAGACGTGGTGGATTACGAATAAAGGAATGTGTCAAAGGGCGACTTTCACACATGGCAAAAGCGGAGTGAATATTCACTCCGCTTTTTTCAATTATTTCAAAAGATACTTGACACAGTTGACAGTATAAAATAGAATACAAATTGAGTTTTTTTGTTGAAAAACACGTGGCTTCAAAGGGGTGGCTTATGGATTCAATAGTAGAATTTTGGTATCAGATGACGGCGAACCCGCTGCTGTTTATGGCGGTGGTGCTGACGCTGGGTGTTATTCTGGTGAATGGTTGGACAGATGCGCCGAACGCCATCGCCACCTGCGTTGTCACACGGTGTATGCCGCCCAAGGTAGCCATACTCATGGCAGCGGTTTTCAACTTTTTCGGTGTTTTTGTGATGACGAAGATCAGCAACGAGGTAGCGGTCACCATTACCAGCATGGTCAATTTCGGTGACAATTCCGGCCGCACGGTCATCATTGTGTTGTGCGCGGCCATGCTGGCTATCGTTATTTGGGCGACGCTGGCATGGGTGTTCGGCATTCCCACCAGTGAAAGCCACGCGCTGATCGCGGGTTTGACCGGCGGTGCCATGGCGCTGTGCGGCATGGACGCCATCGTGTGGGACCAGTGGCTGAAGGTCATTTACGGCATCGGCATTTCGGTGGGCTTGGGCTTCGGCCTGGCATGGCTGATCTGCAAGCTGGTAACCAAGCTCTTTTATAAAGCGAACCGTCCCAAAACCGAGCCTTTTTTCCGTGGCGCTCAAATCGTGGGTGCGGCCTCCATGGCGTTTATGCACGGCGCACAGGACGGTCAGAAATTCATGGGCATCATCCTGCTCTGCGTATTTACACTGCAGAGCGGCGGTGCGACGGACTCCACCTTTGTCATTCCCACCTGGCTGATGATCCTGTGCTCCGTGATCATGGGCGCAGGCACCGCCATGGGCGGAAAAAAGATCATCAAATCGGTGGGCATGGACATGGTCAAGCTGGAGAAATATCAAGGCTTCTCGGCAGATATCGCGTCCTCACTGTCGTTGGTGTTTTGCTCGGTGTTCGGCTTGCCGGTGTCCACCACTCATGTGAAGACCACCTCCATCATGGGCGTCGGTGCGGTCAAGCGGGTGTCGGCCATCAACTTCGGCGTCGTGAAAGAAATGGTGCTGACGTGGATCCTGACCTTCCCGGGCTGCGGTGTGTTGGCCTTTTTGGTAACCAAGCTGTTTTTGTTAATTTTCAACTGATAGAGAGGAATGTGTAACATGGCGAAAGGTGATAAATTTTATTTCGAAAATTTTGCGGAGACCACCGCGTTGTCCAAAAAGGCGGCCTTGTATCTCGTAGAATGTCTGGAACATTACGATGCCGAACGTATCGAAACGATGCTGGAGAAAATGCACGAGATCGAGCATAGCGCCGATGTCAAAAAGCATGAAATGAGCGCGGTGCTTGCCAAGGCGTTTGTGACTCCGGTCGATCGTGAAGACTTGGATATGTTAAGTCATAATCTTGACCAGGTAACCGATAAGATCGAAGAGATCCTGCAGAAATTTTACATTTACAACATTCAGGAGGTAGAGCCTCCTGTCATTGAATTTGCCAAGAAGCTGGTGAGATCGTGTGAGCTTCTGTGCGAGCTTATGGCCGAGTTTGAGAATTTCAAGCGCTCTCCCAAAATCCGTGAGCTTATTATTGAACTTAACGATGTGGAAGAGGAATGTGACAAGCTGTACCTTTCCTCCATGCATGCCCTTACCAATCACTCGGCAGACGTGCTCCGAGTGGTGTCGTTCCACAAAATATATGACTGCTTTGAATCGTGTGCCGATGCCTGCGAGCATGTAAGCGAGTGTGTGGGAACGGTCATTATGAAAAACACCTGATGCCACACCTATAACAAAAAAGCGAGGTGAAGTTCACCTCGCTTTTTTCATTTTTCAAATGTGAATTTATCCCAAGGAATGTTGACGGCTTTTTTCTGTGTGATAATTTCATCAATGTGCATGAGCAGGGGGAATTCCTCTGCGTTCACAAGTCCCTTTTCAGCCTTCACCTTCACCGCTTTTGCAACACGCTCTGCCACCACAAGAGATTCCAGCGTAACACCTTTTAGTTCGAGCTTTGCTTCGTCTATATCAAGTCCGCGGCCGAGCAGAATGCCCACCAGCCTGGTTCTTCCGCCGTATACCGTTACATAAAGGTCTCCGGCCCCCAGGACAAGATTATCAATGTCGTCTGCGCCCTGCAATGCTAACAACTTGTACATTTCTCGAACCGAGTGTCCAAAAACGGCTGCCTGAGAATTGAAATGCAGTTCGCTGTCAATGCCGAATTCCTTTTGATTTAACCCAATGGTCAGTGCAATGCCCAACGCGTATCCGTTTTTAAGGGCGACAGCGCTCTCCACTCCCACAATATCGGTAGAAAGACTGATATGATAATAGTCGGTAGCCATAGCGGCTTTTATCATGCTCAGCACCTGCATATCTTTTCCGCAAAAGGTAACCTCTGTTTGGTCGTGGGCAACCAGCTCATAACTCGTACACGGACCGCCGATGGCGTTGAGAGGGATGGTTTTGCCTAAGGCATCAAGCGTTTCCTGCCAGATATCAAGATAGGTCAGCAATTCTCCGTTTTCGGTATTCATAAGCCCTTTTGTAACCGAAATGACAGGGATGCCATCTTCTAGCTGCGGTAAGATTTCATTCTTAAACCAATCTACACCAAAACTGCTGACACCGCAGATAATAAAATCGGTGCCGACCAGCGCCTGTTTCAAGTCTTCAATTTGGTAATAGGTCATACCGTCCGGAAAATCTTTATTAAATTTGGGGTGGCGATTGGTCTTGCAGCAATGATCAATAATCTCTCTGTCTAAATGCGTTCCCACAAGTCGCACATCATGCCCGTTTTCTCTTGCGGGGAAAGCGAGGGCAGAGCCCATCATTCCCGCACCGATAATGGTGATCGTTTTCATACTTTGACATCCTTTCTGCAGTATGGTATTATTATAAAAAATGAACGGAAACAAATCAATTGCTGTACTAAAAGTTGATAAATGAACACTTTCACACTCAACAACGAACAGAAAGGAACAAATATGCTCAAAAAAGAAAGACAAAACACCATTTTGGAAATCATAAAATTCAGAAAATACTGCACGGTCAATTTTCTGTCTGAGAAATTGTTTGTGGCACCGATCACCATCCGTCGTGACTTAACCGAAATGGAATCGGTAGGGCTTGTCGTGCGGTGTTACGGCGGTGCGACCATACCGGAATATGAAAACCGAGAAGTGCCCTTTGAGGTTCGCGATAAAAACAATTTCAACATCAAGGAAAACCTTGCAAAGAGAGCAGCGCGGCTGATAAAAACGGGGGACATCGTGTTTTTGGATGCCTCTTCAACCGTCAGTCATATAACCGAGCAGCTTGGCACAGAACAAAACCTGACGGTGATAACCAACAGCACGTTGGTTGCAGAGAAATTAAGAGAGAAGCATATCCGCTGTTATTTGACAGGCGGTATGCCGGTGGAAAATTCGCATGCTTTGGTAGGAAGCATTGCCGAACAGTCTTTATCCGGTCTATATGCCAACCTTTGCTTCTTTTCGGCTCAAGGAATAGACGAAAACGGCATTATTTCCGATCAGTCCGAGGCAGAAAGCTCACTTCGTCGTTTGATGATAGAAAATTCGCAAAAACAATATTTTATTTTTGATGGCAGTAAATATAATAAACGCTTCGCCTTTAAAATTTGTACAACACAAGAACTCAGCGGCGTCATAACAGATTTAAAGGATATATCCTTTAAATCCAATACGAAATAATCGATACAGATCCACATCCTCCAAAAATCAAGCCGGATGAACGTGCGTTCATCCGGCTTTTTATTTTCCTGTGGAGGCGTTTCATTTTAATAAAACGGAAACATTTCTCAAAACTTTTCACAACATCCGCTTGGTATCCTATGCTCACAACATCAAGAAAGAGGTAACCACTATGAATAAAAACGATCAGGAATTTCTGGTACAGAAGATCCGCACCCAGTACACCGAAAAGGAGCATACCGATCTGGATGAGCTAAAAGCGCTGGACGTCAAGGTCAAGCGTCCTGCTAACGTTTTTGCCTGCACCTTCGGTAGCATCGGTGCCATCATTATGGGCGGCGGCATGAGCCTTGTCATGACCGACATTGCCGACATCGTCGGCATCGGCAACCCCATGGTCAGCGGCATTGTCATCGGCGTGGTGGGCATGCTGATGGCCCTCGTTAATTATCCTCTGTACAAAAGCATTCTCGGCTCACGCCGCCAAAAATACGCCGATCGCATCATCGCGCTTAGCGATCAAATTATGAAAGGGGAATAAGCATGTCTAATTTTCTGAAAAACGCGTTTCGTGACATGAAGGAATCCGCCAAGGCACAGCATGAGGTGGACAAAGCCAATTTTGAAGCGGCCAAAGCGGAAGCCAAAGCGAATTTTGAGGAAAACCGCGGTCGCAACACTTTTGCCAAGGCCAAAGCCGACGCGAAAAAGAACTGGGACGACGCCCATATGACTCCCGCCGAAAGAGCCGCTCGAATGCAGGCGGAGCGTGACGAGCAGATCGCCGCCGCCAAAGCCAGAACGGCCGCTGCCAACGAGCGCCTAGACGCAGTCAAGAAGAAACAAACCGATTGATGTAAGCGAGGTGCGCTGCGGCACCTCGCTTTTTTCAAGCACCCTCAAAACAGAAACAAAACTTTAACATTTGGGTGTTATACTGTATAATAAAAGCATAGGAATCGGCGGAGGTGGCACGATGTTTAAACTATTGATCGTTGAGGATGATAAGGAACTGAACAAGACCGTTTGCTCGTTTCTAAACCATAGCGGGTATGAGGCGATCGGTTGTCTTAACGCAAACGAGGCATACGATGCGCTGTACGAGAACATGTTTGATCTCATCGTGTCGGACATTATGATGCCCGGTGTGGACGGGTTTGAATTTGCGCGGAATGTGCGGGAGCTCAACGAGGATATTCCGATTCTCTTTATGACCGCCCGTGACGATATTGCCTCCAAACAAAGAGGCTTCCGCATCGGCGTGGACGATTATATGGTAAAGCCCATCGACTTAGACGAGCTGTTTTTACGCATCGGCGCACTGCTTCGCCGTGCCAAGATTGCCTCTTCCCGTAAGCTTGAAATCGGCAACTTCCAAATGGATGCGGACGAACATACCGCCTATCTCGGTGACGAGGAGATCGCCCTTACCAACCGTGAGTTCAGTATTCTGTATAAATTGCTCAGTTATCCGAAAAAGACCTTTACCAGAACACAGTTGATGGACGAATTCTGGGATGCCGATACCGAAACTGCACCGAGAGCGGTGGACGTGTATATGACAAAGCTTCGTTCCAAACTGTCTGACTGTGAGGATTTTGAGATCAAAACGGTTCACGGGCTTGGCTACAAGGCGGTGATCAAGTGAAGAAACTGACGCTTAAAGACGTGCTGGGATCGGTCAACAGTTTTTTGCTGTTCTTCTTGACGGTGGGATTCATCGTGTCCTGTTGTATGATGCTGTTTGTGAGCATCTTGGCAGACACCATGGAACTCACGCTTACTACCGACAATATCGCCACCGCCGCCAAGGTGACCTTTGGGAATGTGGTGTTGATCACCTTTCTTTTCAAATTTGCCGATTACATTCGCCGTAAGATCATGGTGGAGCGCCCCACCAAAATCATTACCGAAGCCACCGAAAAGATCATGTCCGGCGATTTCTCTGTTCGCATCCCTCCCATGCAAAATTCGGGTATGGAGGGCTTCAATCAGATCGCCATGGCCATCAACCAAATGGCGGAAGAACTGGGTAGTGTGGAAACCTTACGCACCGATTTTATTGCCAACGTGTCCCACGAAATGAAAACGCCTCTGGCCGTCATGCAGAACTACGGCACACTTCTGCAGGCTCCCGATTTGAGTGATGAAAAGCGGATTGAATATGCTAAAGGTGTAACGGACAGTTCTCGTCGTATGGCAGATATGATGACCAACATATTAAAACTCAACCGCCTTGAAAATCAGCAGATCTATCCGCAGGTGTCGGAGTTTGATTTGGGTGAGCAGCTCTGCGAGTGCCTGTTGCAGTATGAAAATGTATGGGAAAAAGCAGCGATTGATATTGAAACGGATATCGCTGAGGATGTGAAGGTAAAAGCGGATGCCGAACTGCTCGGCCACGTTTGGAACAACCTGTTCTCTAATGCTTTTAAGTTCACACCGTCGGGCGGTACGGTGACGGTATCTCTGAGTGCAACAGAGCATCACGCCGTTGTAAAAGTGCGTGACACCGGTTGCGGCATGACGCCGCAGGTCGGCGCACACATATTTGAAAAATTCTATCAGGGCGATACCTCCCACTCCGTTCAGGGCAACGGTTTGGGACTGGCACTTGTCAAAAGAGTAATTGACATTATGCAGGGCGAGATCGGCGTAGAAAGCGCGGTCGGTGTCGGCACGACCTTTACCGTGAAAATCCGGAGGACCTGATATGGACTGGAAAAAACTCGGGAAAGCCGTATTGTTTCCCCACATCGCCATCCTGCTCATGCTGCTGCCCATCGCCACCGTGTTTCTTGTATACGCGATGGTGTTTTTGGGATCGAGCTCGGCAGCGGCCATCGTGTCTTATGTGCTTGCCGCTTATACCTTGACGGTTTGGTGCTGTAAGATTCCGTATCTTGTTCGATTTTTCAAAACCTTTAAAAATGAAAATAAATATGTCAAGCTCTGGCAGGGTGATGCAAGGCTCCGCATGAATGTTTCCTTGTACGGAACGCTGATCTGGAATACGGCTTACGCTGTGCTGCAATTAGGCCTTGGCTTTTGGCATCACACATTTTGGTATTATTCCTTGGCGGGATATTATATCGCATTGGCCGTTACGCGTTTCTTCTTGGTGCGTCATACAAGTCGTCATACGCCCGGCGAAAAGATGCGAGAGGAACTTATAAAATACCGCGCCTGCGGGATCGTGTTTCTCGTGATGAACCTGTCTCTTGCCCTCATCATTTTCTTTATGGTGTATTGGAACAGAACCTTTCATCACCACGAGATCACAACCATTGCACTGGCGGCATATACCTTTACCGCCTTTACAATGGCGATCATCAATCTGGTACGGTATCGGAAATATAACAGTCCCGTTTACTCCGCCTCCAAGGCGATCAGCTTGGCATCGGCGTGCGTGTCCATGCTGACGCTGGAATCCACCATGCTGACCACCTTTGACGACGGCACCCTGGGTCTTACCGCAAGGCGGATCCTGCTGGGCGCCTCCGGCAGTGCGATCTCCTTGTTTGTTATCGTCATGGCTGTGTATATGATCGTGCAGAGCAGTAAAAAACTAAACGCGTTAAAACAGTGAGGAATAATCATGGAAAACAACGAAACCTTTACACTTACCTACTCCGCAAAAGAGCAAGAGGAAATCAAGGCTATACGAAAAAAATATGCTACCCCCGAACAAACGGAGGATAAAATGGCACAGTTGCACCGTCTTGATGCGGCTGTAACGCAAAAGGCAACGTCGGTATCTCTCGTGTTCGGTGTGATCGGGGCATTGATCTTGGGAATGGGTATGAGTCTTGCCTTGACCGATATCGGAAAAATGATCGGGCTCGCCGGAGGAATGGCAATGCTTATGGGCATCTTAATCGGCATGGTCGGTATTGTTCTTGTCAGTCTGGCGTACCCTCTTTATAATCGCATCATAAAGAAGGAGCGGAAAAAGATTGCTCCTGAAATCCTCCGTCTGACCGATGAATTGATGAAATAGGCCGCTGCGCATAAATGCATAACAAAAGCGAGGGGAACCCCCTCGCTTTATAGTGCCTAAATTGTAAAACAGATAAACTATTATTTTGTTTTGTAGCCAATATTTCTCTCACCATCGGTGAACGAAATGTTGCAAATGCTGGCAACTGTCGGATAGATACCGAAAGTTATGAAACCGAGCCAGAAGTAAGCGCCTGTGCGGCACTTGTAACCTTCGGGACGAAGATTTGAATGGTTGATGATCGCACTGCCAATCCATCCAAACATAAATGTAAGTAAGAAACGAACGATATTTTTGCTCATAAGAACATCCCCTCTCAAA
>JAFVQV010000194.1 GCA_017504645.1 Clostridia bacterium
AAACACCCGCTCACACCAAAAATCGTCTACAGCGTTTTTCAGACCATACAGAATCTTCATCCCCAAATGGGACATGCCCACCTCGTACAGGTCGGGAAAACAAAAGGCAAAGCGCACGTTCACCTTGCTTTTTTCTTTTACCACGCTGTTAAGCTCGCCGCCGGTATAGCGCGCCGGCTTTTGTACTCGCTCAAACAGTTGTTCCAACGTCAATGCCATAACTGCCTCCACATCCAGGATCGTTACGGCTATTGTAACAAATTATTTGCGTTTTTTCAATGTTTCTCCTTAAAAATCAGCAAAGCGATCAAATATACCGCCAACAACAGCAGTGAAAAATTATATCCCGTTTGCAGCAGTACATAAAATCCCAGTGCCGACAGTGGAAACAGCACCACCGCCGACACGATCAGCATCACCGTGTGGGCGCGATGTTCGGTGCTCACCAAACAGCAAAGACTGTACAGCGCCTCGCCTCCGTCCAGCGACAGCACCGGCAACAAATGAAAGGTCGCCAGCACTCCGTGGATGAACGCCGCTTCGGTGCTCCCCCACAGCCACAGCACAACACAGCACAACAGGTTTGCTACCGGCCCTGCCACCGATACCAAAGCGGCACGACCGTAGCCGAGGGAGGAATCCGATCGTCGTTCCACCCGCATGCCGAACACGCCGAAGCAAAGGCACGCGGGGCGATCACCCGCTGCCGCCATCGCCAAAAAATGCCCACCCTCGTGTACAAACGATGCCAGCAGGCATTGCGCCGCCAGAGTCGTTTCATCGAAGGTGAGCATGGCAATAACCGCCGCGGGAAACCACAGGCTGATACAAAAATGTATTCCCCACCACTTCCACTCAAGCATAGCAGCCCTCCGGTACCAGCAGTGCGGGGTTATACGCCACGCCCTCCCGTACCGTCATCAGGTGCACATGCGGGCCGGTGGAATTGCCGGTACTGCCCACCGTTGCCACCACATCCCCCGCCTGTACCGTGTCACCACTGCGGCACCGGAGCGCTGAGCAATGAGCGTACCATACCTCCAAGCCATCGAAGCAGGTAAGCACCAAATAATTGCCGTAGCTGTTATCCCAGCCCGCTTTGGTGATCGTGCCGTCGTAAGCGGCATACAGCGGCGTGCCGGAGGAGGCGGCGATGTCCACGCCCGTATGGAAGCCTGTCCCGCCACCTAAGGGGTTTTCCCGATATCCAAAGGTTGAGGTGACTCTGCCTTTATCCAGAACGGCATGGGGTTCTTCGGGCAGGGTCAGCGGAGTAAAGGTGGCACCGTCGGGCGGCATCAGCACCGATGCCGCCCCCACTTTTATGTCTTCGCCGCCTTGCCCCTCTGTGTCATCCTGCGTCAGTTGCTGTGTCAGCACATCCTGTGTAACAGCGGTGCGGAACGCCTCCTGCAGCTGTGCGTACACATCTCCGCCGATGAGACGCACCACCAACGCCAACAGCAGAACCACCGCGCCGATAATGCTTTGCACGGCTAACAAACCAAGACCCGAACGGGAACGGTCACGGGAGGTGCGCTTCGGTTCTGCCATAATTTTTCTCTCCTTATACGATAATACAAATCAGTCCGTTACAGCCGTCGTTGATGATACGCTCCACCGTTTCTTTCAATTTCAGGCGGGCATCCGACGGCATGCGGTACAGTTTGTTATGCAAGCCTTCGTTAACCAATCCGTACAGGGATGTGCCGAAAATGTTGGACTCCCAGATTTTCGAAGGGTCTTCTTCAAATTCACGCAGCAGGTAGTTGACCAACTCTTCCGATTGCTTCTCCGATCCCACAATGGGCGATACCTCGGTGGTGATATCGGCTTTCATCATGTGAATGGACGGCGCGGTAGCGCGCAGCCGCACGCCGTAGCGACCACTTTGACGAATGATCTCCGGTTCGTCCAGGGTCATCTCCTCCGGTGCGGGCATGACGATGCCGTAGCCGGTATTTTCCGCCTGATCCAGCGCCGCCTTGATCTTATCGTACCGACGGCGGATGGTCGCCATTTCGATCATACACGCCATCAGCTGTGCCTCATCGGTAACAGGAATACCCGTCATCTCGCCCAAGATCTGATAGAACAGTTCCGGCTTGACCGTCATACTGATGACTCCACAGCCCTCGCCCAGTCGTACTGCCGACAGAGCGGCGGTTTGCAGGTATTCGCAGGAAAGCAGCTGCTCGCCCAGCGATTCCAGTTCGCGCACCTTACCAATGTTGCCCGCCGTCTGACGAACGGTATCCACGATGGCGCAGCGCACAGGATTGTCGCGATCCAGATTCAGCACCCACGACGGCACCTCAAAGCCGATCTCCCGTACGGGAAATTCGAACAGGATCTTTTCCAAAATACGGCGGATCTCCTCTTCCCCGATATCCAGACAGTTGACGGGGCAGACGGGTACACCGTAGGTTTCTGACAGGGACTCACACAGCGCTTTGGTTTCGTCACTGTCGGGATGGGTGGTGTTGAGCATCACCGCAAAGGGCTTATGGATGGCCTGCAACTCGCGAATGACCCGCTCCTCCGCTTCGGCATATTCTTCGCGGGGAATCTCGGTAATGCTACCGTCGGTAGTTACCACCAAGCCGATGGTGGAATGCTCCGCAATGACCTTTTGTGTGCCGATCTCCGCCGCCATATTAAAGGGAATCTCCTCGTCGTACCACGGAGTCTTGACCATGCGGGGAGCATTTTCTTCGATATAGCCCAGCGCCGACGGCACCACATAGCCTACGCAATCAATCATGCGCACTTTCATGTCTGCCGCGCCGCTGACGGTGATGTTTACCGCCTGCTCGGGAATGAATTTTGGCTCGGTGGTCATGATGGTGCGCCCCGCCGCCGATTGCGGTAGTTCATCAATGGCCCGTTCGCGGTTAAATTCGTTGTCGATATTGGGCAGTACCAGCGTATCCATAAACTGCTTGATAAAGGTGGATTTACCCGTGCGGACCGGACCCACCACGCCGATATAGATGTCACCGCCGGTTCGGGTGGCAATATCCCGATATATATGTTTATCTGCTGTCATACTGCTTCCTCCACTTACATCATTTTCGTTTGTTACATTCCTATGAGGAGAAGTTTTGTTTTATGACAAGCCAATAAAGAAAGGGCGGAGCCGTACGCTCCGCCCTACTTGCGTTATTGTGGTGCTGCAGGAAATCTCACCGTGACGGTGGTTCCCACATCCGGTTCGCTTTCCAGTGTGATGGTGCCGTCATGGAACTGTACGCCGTGCTTCACGATGGATAAGCCCAGACCCGTTCCGCCAATGGCGCGAGAGTGGCTTTTATCCACACGGTAAAACCGTTCGAATACCCGCTCGCAGTCCGCGGGTGGGATACCGATGCCGGTATCCGCCACACGAAACAGGGGTTTCCCACTGTCGGTAGTCATGGTGACGAGCACTCGTCCACCGGGACGATTGTATTTTACCGCGTTTTCGCACAGGTTAAACACGATCTCATCCAAGATGTGCGGCGCGCCGTACACGGTGACCGGTTCCACCTTGGTTTCCAGGGTGACCTGCTTTTTTTCGCACAGGGTACGCAGGTGCTCCAGAGTGGTGTGGATAAGCTGACCCATCTCCACCGGCTCCCGTTCCACGGGGGCAGTGTTTTCGTCCAGACGGGACAGTTTAATAATGTCCTCCACCAGATGGATCAGTCGCTGGGATTCGTTATAGATATTTTCTGCAAAATGCTGCACATCGTCTTTCTTGGCGATGCCGTCCTTGATGATCTCTGCAAAACCCGATATGGAGGTAAGCGGCGTTTTTAACTCGTGGGAAACGTTGGCGGTAAATTCCCGCCGCATTTTTTCGCCGCCGTCCCTTTCGGTCACATCAAACAAGATCACCGTGGCGCCCATCACCCGCTTGCCGTTGCAAAGAGGCTGCCCTGTCAGGCGGCAGGGCTTTTTGCCCAGCTTCAGCGTGATCTCGGTGCGCTCGCCCTGCAGCAGAGCGTCAATCGCCGCCGAAAAGGTCGGCTCCTCGCTAAGCGTGCGTATATCCCACAGTGGGCGCAGCACCTCTGCCCCCAGCAAACGAACAGCGCCTGTGTTGCAGTTGGTGACCCGTCCGCGGGCATCCAGCTCCAGCACGCCCTCGTCGGTGGCACGAGCCACGGCGTCGAACGCCTCCCGCAGGCGTGCCCCGTCCTGCTTCTGCCGATGCTGTTGTACCAACAATACGGCAACTGCCACTGCCAAGATGGCGATAAGGAGATACCGTACATCCGGCAAAGATACTATCGCCTGCATCATGGGACCTCTCCTCCGATCTTATAGCCCATGCCCCGCACGGTCTCTACCAGATCGCCGCACGCCCCCAGCTTGGTACGCAGGGTACGGATGTGCACATCCACGGTACGGCTTTCACCGTCAAAGGTGTAACCCCACACCCGATCTAAAATGGTATCGCGGCTGAGCACGCGCCCTTTGTTTTCCAGTAACAGGCACAGCAGTTCAAATTCCTTGTAGGTAAGGGAGATCGGCTGACCGGCCGCCCGTATCTCATGGCGAGCGGGGTTGACATACAGCTCGCCCAAATGATATTCCGTTTCCTGCCTGGGGGCGGTGCCGGCACGGCGCAGCAGCGCCTTGACGCGGGATACCAATTCCATAATACCGAAGGGTTTTGTGAGGTAATCGTCCGCGCCCGCGTCCAAACCAACGACCTTATCGTACTCGCCGCTTTTGGCGGTCACCATCATCACCGGCACATGGGCGGTGGCGGGAGCCGCACGCAGCTTTTTCAGCACTTTCATGCCGTCCTCATCGGGCAACATGATATCCAGCAGCACCAGTTTGGGTGTTTTTTGCTCCAGTGCCGCCCAAAATTCAGCAGGATGGCGAAAGCCCTCGGCGGGCAGGTCGGTGTTATTCAGTGTGTACACAACCAGCTCGCGAATGCTGTCATCGTCTTCCAAGAAGTAGATCATGGGACATTCCCCTTTAAATCAACTGTTGTTCGTTAATGATCAGTTTAAATTGCAGGCCCAGCTTTTCTGCCGCCTTACGGCACAGGATCATGCGGTCAAGGAAAATTTCAAAATAGTCCATTACCGAGCCGTAATGGGTATCAACGGTCAGTTTAAGTTTGACGATGGTGTGCTCCTCGTTGATCTTGAGTTGGGATTTGCGCACGGAATAGTTCACGCGGTCGTGAATATCAAAGGTGGAAGTGTCCGTATTGCGCACGCGACTGCGACGGACATCAGACTTATCTGCCAAAATCAGCGCCGCCGCTACCGCGTTGACAGGCACGCCCGTCCCCTCATCGTGGTTACCGATGGCGGTAACGATGGTAGCAATATCCTCTGCAGGCATCTGCATATCGTCCAAAATACTAAACGCCATGACCGCTCCGCTTTGAGAATGCTCGATACGGTTTACCAGATTGCCGATATCGTGCAGGTAGGCGGCAATGCGAGCCAGTTCCACGTCGTGCTCGGAATAGCCCAGCTCACGCAGAATATACGCCACGTTTTCCGCCACCAGCGATACATGGGCAAAGCTATGTTCCGTAAATCCCTGTGCCAGCAACGATTCATCCGCACGGGAAATATACGCCTGTACGGCGGGATTCTGACGAATGGAATCAAAGGTGATCATGAGAGTCCTCCTTTGGCGAGATCGTCTTTTTGGTGGGAGCCAGCGCAAAGATCAACGGGCAGAGCGAGCAGTACACGATCAGTAATATACCGAGGACATAGCGCACCGCCGAATCCGTTCCCTCGATCAGCAGTTCCTCGGTTGGCAGGTAAAAGGTAAAAATATCCTTCGCCACGATCACAACCGCCATAGCGGCGATGATCGACCACCGTATGCCTACTTTCATTTCGTCTCCTTTAAGAAGCAGGTATGCCGCTGCGGCAGGGATGATGGCGTGCAGCAAATCACTCGCCAAATTGGAAACGCCGTCCTCTGTCATAAGCACCGCGATAATGCCATTACCCAAGAAGCAGAAGGCGTACAACGCCAGTGTGCCCGCGGCCGCCCATTGCAGCCATTGCTTCTTTTGCCCCAATTTTCCCCAAAAAGGGCGTAGCAGTGTCAGCAGGGAGAGCGTGATACCTGCCAAAATGAGAAACAGGGACATACCAGCCAGCGCCAGGTTATACAGCCCAATCAGAATACCTTCGCTCCAATCTACCGCAAAGTTCCCGATACTGACAAACTGTACGCCGTACATCCACATGCAGAACAGGGCGGGAAACGCCATTAAAAACAGCCACGGGATATAGGTTGTGAAAAACTTTTTCATTGCTCTCCCTCTTTCTGAAACTCATCTAAATACGCGGCCACCGAAGCGGTCATTTCACGCGCGAAATCGGAATTGTATTTGCGGTCACAAAACGCCTGTATCCACCGATCATAGTCCCCGTCGCGACAATTTTTGGACAGCATTCGCCGCAGCTCGGCGGCATCCATGTGTCGGTAGGTATTTTCGTGCACGATATAGGACAGATCTACGCGTTTTGGCTTTTGCCGCTGCCGCTGCTGCTCGGTAGGATAACCGAACACCAGCATGGCGGCGGGAAACACATATTCGGGAAAACCCAGGATCTCCTTTTGGGTATCGCGATTTTCCATGATATCGCCGATATAGCAGGAGCCGATGCCCAGACTTTCGGCGGCAGTGACGGCATTTTGTGCTGCGATCAGTGCGTCGTCTACCGCCAGCAACAGATCCCCCACACCGGGACGGCGGGGAGCACAATCGCTGTGACAAAAGGCATCGTACCATTTGAGACAGTCGGCACAAAATACCAGTACCAGCTTCGCTTGTGCAATAAAGGGCTGATGGTCACAGGATTCCGCCAGCTGTTCTTTTTTCTGCGGATCCGTAACGTCGATAATGGTGTATAGCTGCTGATTACCCGCCGTAGGCGCCATGACAGCGGCAGTCAGAATTGCTTGCTTGTCCTCTGCGGAAATGGGGGCATCGGTAAACACCCGCACCGATTTGCGGTCGTTCAGTTGCTTGAGGACCTCATTCATAGTCGTATACCTTCTTCCGGAAACATCAGCCGAAAACCTCTGCGGCGGCAATCACTTTCAGTACCGCTTCGTCTATTTTATCTCGCCCGTAGGCATCCAAAAAGCGATTTTTATATTCGTTTGTTTTCAGATTAAACCACAAGGTCCAGGCGCCCCAAAAAATATCGATATGTCGGTCTCCTACGCCGCCGTTCCCCACATCGATAAAGGCGGAAAACCGCCAATCGTTCAGCAGAATGTTGGGAAGACAATAATCGCCGTGCAGCAACGCCTTATCCTGCAAAGCGGCTTTCCCCTCCTGCAGGATCGCATAGGCCTCCTGTGCAGAGCGGTAACCGAAGCTGTCAGGAAAATGAGAGGTATCGTAGTTTCCCGTGCGGTAGTTGGTTTCGACGGTGCGCAGGTATTCGGCGGTCCGGTCCATCACGGGACAACCCGTAAAATCAAGCTCATGCAGCGCGCGCAACCGTTGCGCCAACGTATCACATAAGCGTTTCGGGTCGGACAGATACTGCTCATGAGTGCAGTCCTCCCCCTCCACTTTAGCAGTCAACAACCAGTCATGCTCCTTGCTGTGATAGGCAAGGACCTGTGCGCCGATCCCTTTGGCATGAAAATAAGCGGTCATCTCCGCTTCCCGTGCCAAGGTGCCTTTAGCGGCTCGTTTCAGATAATATCCGCCGTCTTTGTCGAGGAAATACACCCGTGCCTCGGGTGAGCAGGAACTGTCATAGACAAGGGCACCCTTTACAAACGATGCCAGTTCATCGGGGAAGGGGTGGGGAATGTTATGTAACAGAGTTCTTTTCATAATGCGTTGTTCCTTGAGAGACAGGCTACGCTCTCCACATGCGGCGTCCGCGGGAACATATCCACGGGGGTGACCTGTTTTGTCACGTAGCCTTGCTCGGCAAAGCGTTTCAGGTCACGGGCAAGAGTGGCGGGGTCACAGGACACATACACCACCCGCTTGGGCGCCATGCGCGCCACGGTGTTCACCAGTGCCTCATCACAGCCTTTACGGGGCGGGTCTATTATCACGACATCGGGTCGAACGCCCTCTTTTTTCAGTTGCGCCGCCGCTTGTGCGGCATCCGCCGTCAGGAATCGAGCGTTGGTAATGCCGTTTTCCTGCGCGTTGCGCACGGCGTCCTCCACCGCTTGGGGTACGATCTCCACGCCGATCAGTTGCTTTACCTCTCGCGCCATGGACAAGCCGATGGTGCCCGTACCGCAATACAGATCCAGCAAGGTCTCGTCACCGGTCAGCGCTGCCGCTTGCTTTGCCAGCGTGTACAGGCGTTCCGCTTGCTCGGTGTTCACCTGATAGAACGACAGCGGTGACAAACGGAAGGTCATGCCGCACAAACGATCGGTGATATGATCACTACCGTACAGCGTAAAGCCGCTGTCACCCAAAATAACGTTGGTGTCTTCTTTATTGAGGTTGACCATCAACGAGGTCAGCGACGGTACGGCCTCTTTTAGTTCATCAATTAAACGGGTAGTTTGGGGAAGCTTTCCCGACGTGCATACCAAGCACACCATCAATTCGCCGCTGCGTGCTCCTTGACGGATATAAATATGTCGCAGTACCCCTGTGTGAGTGGTTTCATCATACAGCGGAACGTTGGCACGCTTCGCCCATTTCCCTACCACATCCAATACCGTCTTGAACAACGTAGGCTGCAGCAGACAATCGTGCTGCTCCACTATCCGATGGCTACGGGCGGCATACAGCCCGATCAGCGGGCGATGCGGGCCTGCCGTTACGGGATACTGTCCCTTATTGCGATAACGGTCAGGTCGGTCACAGCCGACGATGGGCGCAGGGTCAATGTCCAACCCGCCAATACGGTGCAACGCATCCGCCACCCGCTGCCACTTACACTTCAGTTCGGCTTCATAGGAAACATGGCGATAAGCGCAGCCGCCGCATTTACCGAATACGGGACAATCTACCGTCGCCAGACGATCGGGGGAACGTGTGATCAGTTCCTCCACCTTACCGTAGGCACAGCGGGACTGCACCTTCAGGATGCGACATTTGATCGTATCCCCCACAGCGGTAAAGGGAACAAATACAGCCATACCGCTGCTGTCCCCCTCCTGCGCATAGCGGCCGACACCGCTTCCCTCGGCGGTCATGCCGGTGATGGTCAGCGGGATAAGTTGGTTTTTGGTCAGCAACGGTATCACCTCTTTACATTTCAAACAGATTCATCTGACTGGTGGAGGGCAGTGCGCCCAGCACGCCCAGTTCCCGCATGGATTCCAGCACCGATTTGGAAATGCCGGAACGATTTTGCAGGTCGTCGCAGGAAATGTATTCCCCGCCCTTACGGGCGTCCAGCAACGATTGCGCCGCCGCACCACCCAAGCCGCGAATGGCACTGAACGGCAAGCGAACTTTTCCGTCCTCCATGAGGAATTTGTAGGAATGGGATTTATACAAGTCCACCGGCAGAAATTCCACGCCGCGCTGCATGGCCTCATAAATGACATGCAGGGTTTCAGCCTGTGACAATTCCTTGGCGGTCGCCTCTTTTTTGTCCTTGGCGCGAATGGAGTCCATCAGCCGCTTCACCGCAGCTTTACCCTGCTGTACCGGCTCAGCATCGAAATCTTCACCGCGGCCGGTAAAATACGCCGCATAGTACTCAGCAGGTCGGTGCACCTTATACCACGCCACTCGCAGTGCGGCGATGCAGTAGGCCGCCGCGTGGGCTTTGGGGAACATGTACTTGATCTTCATACAGGAATCCACGTACCAATTGGGTACATCGTGCTCCTTCATGGCGGCAAAATGCTCGTCGGTGAGCAGCTTGGTCGCCTTGCCTTTACGCACGATCTCCATGATCTTAAACGCCATTTTGGGCTCCAAGCCCTTGTGCATCAGGTAGGTCATGATGTTGTCACGGGTACCGATCACTTCGGAAATGGTGCAGGTGCCCGCTTTGATCAGTTCCTGTGCATTGCCCAGCCACACGTCAGTGCCGTGAGACAAGCCGGAGATCTGCAGCAGGTCCGCAAATTTCGTAGGACGGCAGTCCATCAGCATCTGCCGCACGAAGCCGGTACCCATTTCGGGAATGGACAGCGTACCGGTATCGCAATCGATATCCTCCACGGTGACACCCAACGGTTCGGGTGAGGTGAACAGCTTATACACCTCGGGGTCCGACATGGGAACGTCCATGACGCTGATACCCGTGTATTCCTCCAAATATTTATAAATGGTGGGGATCACGTGGCCCAGGTTATCCAGCTTTAAAATGGTATCGTGGATGGAATGGAAGTCGAAGTGGGTGGTGATGATATCCGAATCGGCATCATCTGCCGGATGCTGTGCAGGGCAGAAATCCTCAATGACGTATTCGTTAGGCACAACCACCATGCCGCCGGGATGCTGACCGGTGGTACGCTTAATGCCGGTACAGCCCTCCGACAGGCGCTCTACCTCCGCATTGCTCAGTGCCAGTCCCCGCTCCTCTGCGTACTTTTTCACATAACCGTAAGCGGTCTTTTCCGCCACGGTGGAAATGGTGCCGGCCTTAAACACGTGGTCACTACCGAACAGAGATTCCGTGTATTTGTGGGCACGGGACTGATATTCACTGGCGAAGTTTAGGTCAATATCGGGGGTCTTATCACCGTCAAAGCCCAGGAAAGTCTCAAAGGGGATCTCATGTCCGTCACGATCCAGCGGCTCTCCGCACACGGGACAGACCTTATCCGGCAGGTCAAAGCCGGAGCCCACCGAGCCGTCGGTGATAAATTCGGAATATTTACATTTACGGCACAGATAGTGAGGCTGCAGGGGGTTAACCTCCGAGATGCCCGCCATGTTCGCCACAAAGGACGAGCCCACCGAGCCACGGGAGCCCACCAGATAGCCGTTATCCACGGAGTTTTTCACCAGTTTCTGTGCGATCATGTACAGCACGGCGAAGCCGTTCTTAATGATGGAATTCAGTTCCTTTTCCAAGCGGGCGGCCACCAGCTCCGGCACCGGATCGCCGTACAATTCCTTGGCGCGATTCCAAGTAATCTCGGTCAACTGCTCATCCGATCCGTCGATGTGAGGCGGATAGTTGCCCTCGGGAATGGGACGAATATCCTCGATGCTGTCCGCAATGCGGCGGGGATTTTCCACCACGATCTCATAGGCTTTTTCAGGAGAAAGGTAATCAAATTCCTTCAGCATCTCCTCGGTGGTGCGGAAATACAGCGGCGGCTGCATATCCGCATCCGCGTAGCCCTGACCCGCCTGCAAAATACGGCGGTATACCTCGTCCTCGGGATCCATGAAATGCACGTCACCGGTGGCACAAACGGGGATACCCAGTTCTTCACCCAAACGAATAATGGTGCGGTTAAAGTCGCGCAGCACCTCATCGTTTGCCGCGATGGGCGGATTCATGGTGCCGTCCTTATTCTTAGTGGGACGGGTCATAAAGGCGTTGTTGCCCAAAGGCTGTACTTCCAGGAAATCGTAGAAACGGGCGATCTCACACAGCTCGTCCCACGGTTTATTGTCCACCACCGCAGCAAACAGCTCGCCTGCCTCACAGGCACTACCGACGATGAGGCCCTCCCGCAATTCCATAAGCTTGCTCTTGGTGATGCGGGGGCGCTTATAAAAATTCTTAAGATGGCTGAACGAAATCAGCTTATACAGATTTTTAAGACCCACTTTGTCCTTGGCCAGCAGGATCTGGTGATAGGCGCGCACTTTTTTGTTGCTGTCCGCACCGTCATCCTCTTTTTGTGCCGTATCGTTAACAAAATAAGCTTCGGTACCGTACAGCACCTTGATGGGCGTGCCCTTTTTACGTGCTTCGGCGGCGGCGTTCATAGCTTCGGGGAAGGCCTGCGCCACACCGTGGTCGGTGATGGCGATGGCCGGGTGGCCCCATTGCGCCGCCCGTAGAATCAAGGCCTTAGCATCGGACACCGCGTCCATAGCGGACATCTTCGTATGCAGGTGCAACTCCACGCGCTTGGTTTCCGCCGTATCCTGCTTTTGATATTTACTGACCACGGCAATG
>JAFVQV010000195.1 GCA_017504645.1 Clostridia bacterium
ATGGCAGCGGCATTACTCACTCGCTGTCCCACGCCTCCGCCAGCGGTGTGCATGTAGTACATGACATTGTGAATAAATAAAAAACGGCACACCCGAGCGGGTGTGCCGTTTTTTTTGAACAGGCGGGCGCCTCGCAGCATACGCTGCTAAAAAGGAGGAGTATGCATGCGAGAAAGACCCTATGACCGTGGTGCGGCGGTGGCGTATGCCCGTCGCTGGGCACTGGAACGCAACCGTGCCTACTATGATTTTGAGAACATCGGGGGAGACTGTACAAATTATGCTTCCCAATGTTTGTACGCAGGCTCTCGCATTATGAACGACACGCCTGTGACGGGTTGGTATTACCGTTCGCTGAACGATCGCGCTGCCGCGTGGACGGGCGTGGAATACCTGTATCGGTTTCTGGTGAATAACCGCTCCGTGGGTCCTTACGCCCGCGAAGTTGCCCAAAACGAGGTACAGCCGGGGGATATTGTGCAGCTTGGCAGGAGTAACGGAGAATTTTATCATTCACCTGTGATCACCGCTGTTACGCCTACGATGTTGGTTTGTGCCCATACTTACGATGTGCTGAATCGCCCTCTGTCCTCCTATATCTACGACAGAGCCCGTTTCCTGCACATTGAGGGCGTGAGAAGCTGGACCTGAGCCTTGCTTTTTGTGCGTGGTTGTGATACCATAAACGAAAGAAAGCGAGGGGGCAGGATGGACGTATTACAGCGTTTTTTAAAATATGTGAGCTTTGACACCCGTTCCGACGAGGAAAGCACCACCTTTCCCAGCACGGCAAAGCAGTTGGTGCTGGGCAAGTTTTTGGCAGAAGAATTGAAAAGCATCGGCTTGGTGGATACCGTGCTGGACGAAAATGGGTATGTTTACGGTTTTCTGCCTGCGTCCGCAGGGCGCGAAAAGGAGCCTGCCATTGGCTTTGTTGCCCACATGGATACCTCGCCCGATGTGTCGGGAAAGGATGCAAAACCGTCGGTTGTTGCCTATGCGGGTGGTGATATTTGCCTGCCGTATGCCACACTGACTACGAAAAACTTCCCATATTTGAAAAATTATATCGGGCAGCATTTGGTGGTTACCGACGGTAGCACCTTGCTCGGTGCGGATGATAAAGCAGGTATTGCCGAGATCTTCACGGCATGTGAATATTTGGTGACGCACCCCGAAATTTCGCACCGCGCGGTAGCGGTCTGCATCACGCCCGATGAGGAGATCGGCTGCGGTGCCGATCGGTTCCCGTACGCGCGCTTTGCCGCCAAGGAAGCCTATACCGTGGATGGGGGAGAACTGGGCGAGATCGAATACGAAAATTTCAACGCCGCCTCAGCAGTTATCTGCATACACGGTGTGAATATCCATCCCGGCGCGGCAAAGAATAAAATGAAAAATGCGGTGTTGTTGGCCGCGGAACTGATCTCCCTGCTGCCGCCCGCACAAACGCCGGCGCATACCGAGGGATATGAAGGTTTTTATCACGTTTCAGATGTCACGGCCAGTGAAAGTGAAGCGGTGATAAAATTGCTCATACGTGATCACGACGGCGAGCAATTTGCCGCCCGCAAGGTGTTCCTGACGGAACTGGTTAACTATCTTGATGGGCGTGACGGGGAAGGCACATACGAACTGACCATTACCGACAGCTACTACAACATGAAAGAAAAGATCCTGCCCGCCATGCATTTGATCCGCAATGCCGAGGCGGCCATGCGTAAGGTGGGGGTAGAACCGAAAGTCGTTCCCATTCGCGGTGGCACGGATGGTGCACGGCTGTCCTATGAGGGATTGCCGTGTCCCAACCTGTCTACCGGCGGTATGAACGCCCACAGCGTACATGAGTTCGTTCCGGTGGAGGCGCTGGAAGCCATGACGCAGGTGGTTGTGGACCTGACAAAATAAAACATACACTTTAAAGCGTGAAAGTAAGGTCTTTACTTTCACGCTTTTTTGTGTTAAAATGGTAAACAAATGAGCATACAGGAGGCGGCAACCGTGAATTCCAAAATTAAGGATGACTATACCGATTTTTTGTTTGATGCGATCTTGCAGTTAAAAACCCGTGAGGAGTGCTATCAATTCTTTGAGGATCTCTGCACCGTGTCGGAGATCAAATCCATGTCACAGCGGATCGCCGTCGCCAAGATGCTCAACGATAAGTGCATTTATACCGAGATCGTCAACAAGACAGGCGCATCTACCGCTACTATCAGCCGCGTAAACCGCTCGCTGGCGTACGGCTGTGACGCCTATCGCATGGTGTTCTCCCGCATGGACGAGTCGAACGAGGAATAATATGAGCGGTTATCAGGATTTTTCCGAGTTTTACGATCGCTTAATGAATGATGTGGACTATGAGGAACAAGCGGAGTATTTGCTGTCGCTGTTCCGCAAGCACAGCGGAAATACGCCCAAAACGGTGATCGACATTGCTTGTGGCTCGGGCAGCCTGTGCGCGGCATTGGCGGCACGAGGGATAGATCCCATCGGTGTGGACGTTTCCGCATCCATGCTCGCCAAGGCGGCGGGGAAATTTGCTCCCGATCAACAGGTGCTGCTGTTGCAGCAGGATATGCGGGAATTGGACCTGTACGGTACGGCGGACGGCGCGGTGTGCATGCTGGACAGTGTGAACCACTTGTGTTGCACAGCCGATATTGAACGTTTTTTTGCCCGTTTACGGCTGTTTGTGGAGCCGGGAGGGTTATTTGTCTTTGACGTAAACACGCCGTTTAAACACCGCCAGGTGCTGGGGAATAACGCATTCGTGTTTGAGGAAGAGGATTTCGTTTGCGTGTGGCGTAATCGCTATCTTCCTAAGTCGGCAGAAGTGGCAATGCTGCTGGATTTCTTTGTTGAGAAAGACGACGGCGATTATTACCGCTTGTGCGATGAGGTGCGGGAACGGGCATATTCCCGCCGCACGTTGGAAAAACTTTTGAAGCAGACTGGCTGGGAGCCTCTGGCTGTGTATAACGAATATACTACCGAATCGGCGCAGGAGGATGCCCAGCGATGGGTGTTCGTAGCCAAAAATACGCGCACGGTAGAAGAGGCAATCGGCATATAAACGGAAGGAAAGGCATAGTTATGGGTAAGGCAATACGCTGTTTGACATCCGATGCCACGGTTATGGCACTGGCGATCGACGCTACCGATGTGGTGGCACGGGCGGAACAGATTCATCATACCTCGGCGGTGGTGTCGGCGGCACTGGGTCGGTTGCTGACGGCGGCGTCCATGATGGGAATTATGCTGAAAAACACAGGGGATTCCGTGACATTAAAGGTAAACGGCGGTGGCCCTGCAGGACAATTGACGGTGGTATCCGACGGTAGGGGAAATGTGCGCGGCTATGCCGCTAATCCCGTGGTGGAGATTCCGCTGAAGGCAAATGGGAAATTGGATGTCAGCGGTGCGGTGGGCACCGACGGTTTCCTGTATGTTTTGCGAGATACGGGCGGCCATGAGCCGTATACCGGCTGTACGCCTCTGATCTCCGGTGAGATCGCGGAGGATATTACCTCGTATTACGCAAACAGCGAGCAAACGCCCACGGTGTGTGCCTTGGGGGTACTGGTAGATCCCGATCTGACGATACGGGCGGCAGGCGGCCTGCTTATCCAGTTGCTTCCCTTTTGCCCCGAGGAGGTCATCGACCGTCTGGAAAAAAACATTGCTCAGTTACCTCCCATGACGGCCATGCTGTCCGAGGGTATGTCGGTGGAGGAAATCTTGAAAAAGGCGCTGGATGGGTTTGAATTTGATGTGTTGGATTCCTACGAGCCGACATATCGGTGCACCTGTTCCCGCGATAAAGTAACCCGTGCATTTTGCGCCATGTCGCCCGAAGAACTGCGTACCTTGCCGGACGAACAGGGGAGAGTGGAGGTCACCTGTAGCTTTTGCGACAATGTGTATACCTTTACCGAAACGGAAATTCAGAAGATCGCGGAAAGCAACGCGGGAAAAAAGTAGTTTTTTTCAAAAATATCTGAAATTTTGGTTGAC
>JAFVQV010000196.1 GCA_017504645.1 Clostridia bacterium
AAAACCGATCTTCACTGCATTCGCCACCCATCATAACATTGGTAATAGCATACCAAAAAACGACTTGCTTTTCAAGTCTTAAAATTATATTGCTGTATTTTGTGGTGAAGTATGCTATGATAAAAACATAAAAGTGAGTATTTTTTGTGGTTTGGGCATCTAACTATATGCAAGGGAAAATTTTCACTTACAGTTCACCGACAGGGAGGGAGTGTATGAACGGCACAGACATAGAGTATGATCGCGGCATCCTCAACTATCGGCGCTATCTGCAGGGCGACGATGAGGGATTAGCGGAGATCATTCGTGACTACGGTGATCGGTTGCTGCGTTACATACTTGGATTCGTAGGCGACCCCGATGTGGCGGAGGATCTGCTGGCAGAGACCTTTTTAAAGCTGATCGTACGCCGTCGCGCGTTTCGGGAGGAATCTTCTCTCAAGACCTATCTGTATGCCATCGGGCGCAACGAAGCGCTGGGCTGGCTGCGCCGTCAGCGCCGCGCCCGCGAGGTGTCGCTGGAGCAAGCGCTCCCGCTTGCTTCCCATGACCGCCCTGAGCTTCGGGCATACGCCGACGATCGCCGTCGGTGCCTGTATGCCGCTATGGAAACCTTACATGAGGACTACCGCGAGATATTGCGGCTGGTCTATTTTGAAGAACTGTCCTGTGATGAGGCGGCTGCCGTCATGCGCAAAAGCCGTAAGCAGACAGAAAATTTGCTGTATCGCGGTAAAAAATCACTGCGATGCGCATTAGAAAAGGAGGGCTTTTCTTATGAAGACCTGTGAACAACGCACGCAGGACGTGCTGGAGCGGCGTGACGCGTTTTTGCGCGCTCGCCGTAAACGAAATCACCGTATTATGGTAGCATCTCTGTGCGGCGTGCTGACGGTGGGGCTTATGTGGCAAATGTTGCCCCGCCTGTTGCCAAACGGCGGCTTTTCTCCGGTGGCGGCAAAGGACTATGAAGCGGTGTGGAACCGTATTGAGCCGATGATTGAAAAAGGCGACGATGACCGCGGCACCTATCCCACCGGCAACGTGGGGGAGATCTTTTGGGAAGAATCCGTTGACGGATCGGTGTCAGACGACCTGAATATGAATACGCCGGTTACCCGACCTACCATTTCCAAGGGGCCCGGTACTACCGATGTGGTAACCAATACCGGCGCGCCGGACTTCTCCGATACGAACCTGCAGGTACTGGGCGTGCAGGAAGCAGACTATATCAAAACAGACGGTAAGTACATTTACGCCCTCTCTACCACCAAAGGACAGCTTTCCATCGTGTCGGTGGATAACGGCAAGCTGGCATTGACCTCGCAGTTGATTGTAGAGGAAGACTATTGCAGCGGCATGTATGTCAATAAAGATCGTCTTATCGTGGAACGATCCATCAAGATAAACAATCGGCGCGAGATCCGTATTTTGTTGGATATTTACGATATCACCGACCGCACTGCCCCCAAACGGCTCAACACCTACGGGCAAAGCGGTACGCTGGTATCCACCCGCATGATCGGCAACATTCTGTATCTGGTGACCTCTTATACCGTGGGAATGGACGCCGCCAAGGACGATGTGGCAACCTATGTTCCCAAAATCTACGAGGAAGAAGAAACGCAATGTTTGCCGGCAAGGGACATCGTCATCAACGAATCCTGTGAGGATGCCTGTTCTACCTATTTGGTGATCTCCGGCTTTGACACCGAAGCGGTGCGGCAGGTATCTCAAAAATCGCTGCTGGGCTATGGCGGCATCTTGTATTGCAGTACAGAAAACCTGTATGTGGCGAACACGGTAGGGCTGGACAACAGCGATGCCGGCTCACTCAGCGGAACTAAGCTGTACCGTTTTTCACTGGACAACGGTGTGGTGACACCCGCGGCAGAGGGTACGGTTGCCGGCACGCTGCTTAACCAATTTTCCATGGATGAGTATGAGGGCCATCTCCGTCTGGTGGCGACGCTGGACGGCAGAAAGCAGACGGTTGCCGATGGTATCGTATCGGTTCAAATGGGCACCAAAACGCAGACCTTGTATGTGCTTAACGATAAGCTGGAAGAGGTTGGTTCGGTGAAGAATTTGGCGCCGGACGAACGGGTGTATTCCGTGCGATTCGACGGAGATATCGGCTATTTTGTGACCTTCCGTCAGACCGATCCGCTGTTTGCCGCCGACCTGTCTGATCCCACAAATCCCAAGATCTTAAGTGCTCTCAAGATTCCCGGCTTCTCCGAGTATCTGCATCCCTACACCGATGGCTTGTTGTTGGGGTTGGGGCGCGATGCGGATGAAAACGGTATACAAAGCGGTTGCATCAAGCTGTCCATGTTCGATGTGAGCGATCCCGCGGCGGTGACCGAGGCGCATACACTGGTACTGGCAAATTGCTTCTATTCCGATGCGGAAAACGATCATAAGGCGATTTTGGTCAACGCCGACCGTGATCTGATCGCGTTCCCCGGCAGCGCGAGCGACTATCATATCTACGGCTATTCCGCAGAAGAGGGATTTACCTGTCGGGCGGTCATAGACGGCTTTGGTAAGCACCCTCGCGGCCTGTATATCGGCGAGTATTTCTACGTGATATGCAGTGATCGGGTGGTGTCCTATTCCATGACAAATTTTACCTTTGTTCATGAAGTATCGCTGTCAGTAGCGAAATAAACAACAAAAAGACAGGGCGCGGAGAATTATCTCCGCGCCCTATTGGTTTAAACTAATGCTTTGAGATGTTCAACCGCACTTCGTGGGGTCAGTCTTCTCGTTCCCGTTCACCCTTGGCAATCGCACCCGTTTGTGCGTGAATATCGTAAGAATATTCGTGTTCGCGAGTCTCGAAATCCACTTCCCAGAACAGTTCCCCGCGTTCGCGGTCTAACTCTGCTTCCAGATCGTGCACTGCGTCGCGGGTCAGGCCGGCCGCCTGCAGGGCTAACTCAATGGCGCGATCACGGGTGATCTGTGCAGATGTTGAAGCGGTCGTCGTAGTTGTTGAAGAAAGGGTCGTTTCGGATGAAACGGTGGTGGTCGTTGCCGATGGGGGAGGGGCTTGTGTCTGTTCGTTTGAACGGCCGCCTGCCGAATCGGTGCAGGCAGAAAGGGCAAGAATCAAACTAAGGGACAGTAAACCGGCGATTAGAATTTTCATTGTCTTTCCTCCTGTTATGAATATAACAAAAGGGGACCGTTTCGGTCCCCTTTTTGACACTTATTTGAAGTATCTCTTCAAAAGTCCCTCGAACGCCTTGCCGTGTCGAGCTTCATCCTTCGCCATTTCGTGAACGGTGTCGTGGATGGCGTCGTAGCCCAGTTCTTTGGCTTTGCGCGCCAGAACCATCTTACCGTCGGTAGCGCCGTGCTCGGCGTCCACGCGCATGGCCAGGTTCTTTTCGGTGCTGTCGGTTACGACCTCACCCAGCAGTTCGGCGAACTTGGCGGCGTGCTCGGCCTCT
>JAFVQV010000197.1 GCA_017504645.1 Clostridia bacterium
AAGCCTCGTCCAGATAAGCAGCGTTCAGAGCAGCAATCTGCATAGCCACGTCCTTACCGCACTCGATCAGAGCCTCGCTGCCGGAAGCGGCGGCGTCAGCCTCGAACTTAACCAGAACACCGATACGGCCACCGCCGTGGATGTAAGCAACGCAGTTACCCTCATAACGGGTAAAGCGACGAATACTCAGGTTCTCACCGATAACCAGCACGCGCTCACGCAGAGCGTCCGCCACGGTCAGGCCCTCGCAGGGCTTGGTGAGCAGGTCTTCCACATCGGCGGGGTTCTCGTCGATGATGATGCGGGCAACCAACGCGATAAACTCCTGGAACTTGTCGCTCTTCGCAGCGAAGTCGGTCTCGGAGTTGACCTCCACGACCACGCCGACCTTCTTATCCTCGTCGACGCAGGCATAAACCAGACCCTCGGCAGCAATACGGCTGGCTTTCTTCGCAGCAGCGGCAAGGCCCTTCTCGCGCAGAATGTCGATCGCCTTATCCATGTCGCCGTCGGTAGCAGCCAGAGCCTTTTTGCAATCCATCATGCCGACGCCGGTTCTCTCACGCAGCGTCTGAACATCTTTAGCAGTAAAAGCCATAATAAACCTCCACGCGTGTTACGCGATTTTTATTGTAATTAAAATTATTCAGCAGCGGCTTCTTCAGCAGCTTCGGTCTCAGCAGGAGCCTCGGTCTCAGCCTCGGTCTGCTCTCCCTGACGACCTTCGATGATGGCACTGGCCATAGCACCGGCGATCAGTTTAACAGCACGGATCGCGTCGTCATTACCGGGGATCACATAATCCACATCGTCGGGATCGCAGTTGGTATCCACGATAGCCACGATCGGAATACCCAGCTTCTTCGCTTCGGCAACGGCGATCTTCTCCTTGCGGGGATCGACGATGAACAAAGCGCCTGGGATCTTATCCATACCCTTGATACCACCGAGGAACTTCTCCAGTTTCTCGATCTCGTGGGTCAGTTTGATAACTTCCTTCTTGGGCAGCAGGTCAAAGGTGCCGTCCTCGGACATGGTCTTGAGCTGATTCAGACGAGCGATACGACCGCGGATGGTGCGGAAGTTGGTGAGCATACCACCCAGCCAACGAGCGTTGACATAGTATGCACCGGCACGGACCGCTTCTTCAGCGATGGAATCCTGAGCCTGCTTCTTGGTGCCGACGAACAGCACGGTTTTGCCCTCAGCGGACAGATCGCGAACGAACATGTACGCTTCTTCCAGCTTGCGAACGGTCTTCTGCAGGTCAATGATGTAGATACCGTTGCGCTCGGTGAAGATGTAGGGCGCCATTTTGGGGTTCCAGCGGCGGGTCTGGTGACCGAAGTGGACACCGGCTTCCAGCAGCTGTTTCATGGATACGACTGACATAACAAAATCCTCCTTGGTTTTTCACCTCTACGGGTGCTGACGGACAAGAAAAATTTTATCCGCATCTCCGGAACCGCACAAGCGGCACCACCGGAGCAAAACATCCCGTATGCATTTTGCCGTAGTATTGTACCATATCAAATTCAAAAAGACAAGTGTTTTTTTACATTTTTCCGCACTTTTTTCCGAATATTAAAAATTGCCGAAAATGCCGCGCAAAATACTGTTTTTTCGACGCTTGCAACCCGGTCCCAAACCCGGTGCCACAGGGTGGTTGACCAGAATGGTATGTTCCCCGATGACCTCGATCTCTTTCCAGCCGATCACAATATCATCCTCGTGTCCTAAGATCCCCATACACTTCGCCCGTCCGTAGATCACGATAGACACCAGTTGTGCGGTACAGGTATCTACCTCCACATCGTCCACGCACCCCAGCCGCATACCGTCACACACATTAATGACCTCTTTATCGTGCATGTCCGTAATTCTGCAAAACATAGTCCATACCTCCTGTCGGTTTACTGTATGCGTGCGCAGCGAAAAATAGACCGTTTCCGTTTTTTGCCTGTTTGCCTTTCCCAAAACAAGGCAATACTGACAATACAAAACGGGAAAGGTCGTGACCGATGTGTACAACAAGGTAGAGATCTGCGGAGTCAACACCTCCACGCTGAAGGTGTTATCTGAAAGTGAAAAAATGCGTTTGCTCAAGCTCACTAAGGAGGGCAACAAGCAAGCTCGTGAAGATCTGGTCAACGGCAATCTGCGATTGGTGCTCAGCGTCATTCAGCGGTTCACCGGTCGAGGGGAAAATTTGGACGATCTGTCTCAGGTGGGCTGCATCGGGCTTATCAAATCCATCGACAATTTCGACATTTCCCAAAACGTGCGGTTTTCCACTTACGCAGTGCCTATGATCATCGGCGAGATCCGCCGCTATTTACGGGATAATAACGCCATTCGCATCAGTCGTAGTATGCGAGACACCGCCTACAAGGCCATGCAGATTAAAGAACTGCTCACCACCGAAAAGCTGCGGGAACCCACCGTGGAGGAGATCGCCGCCCAGATGGATATCCCTAAGGAGGAAGTGGTGCTGGCACTGGAATCCATCGTGGAGCCCCTTTCCTTGTACGAGCCGGTGTATTCCGACGGCGGGGATACCATTTATGTGATGGATCAGGTGGGTGACAACAACGACGAAAGCAATTGGCTGGATGAGCTGGCGCTGAAAGAAGCCATCCGCGGATTGGGAGATCGGGAAAAAAAGATACTCAATCTGCGGTTTTTCAAAGGTATGACCCAAATCGAGGTATCCACCGAGATCGGCATTTCTCAAGCACAGGTCTCCCGTTTGGAGAAGGGAGCACTGGATCGCATCAAAAAGAATCTGATGTGATCATCCTGCCCGTTCAATATCCTTGCGCAGTCGCTTGATGATCTTCTTCTCCAGTCGGGAAATGTACGACTGGGAAATACCCAGCAGGTCCGCCACCTCTTTTTGCGTGTGCTCCTGCTTGCCGCCGATGCCGAACCGCAGCTGCATGATGGTCTGCTCCCGTTCGGACAAGCGCGACACACATTCCAGCAGCACATCCCGCTCTGCCTCCTGCTCAATGTTGCGATTGACGATATCGGGATCGCTGCCCAAAATATCCGACAGCAACAGCTCGTTACCGTCCCAATCCACATTCAGCGGCTCGTCGATGGACAACTCGTTTTTTAGCTGTGCGGTCTTGCGCAGGTGCATGAGGATCTCGTTTTCGATACAGCGGGACGAATAGGTCGCCAGCTTGATGTTTTTTTCAGGGCAGAACGTGCCCACCGCTTTGATCAATCCAATAGTGCCGATGGAGATCAGGTCCTCGATCCCCACCCCCGAATTTTCAAATTTGCGGGCAATATACACCACCAGCCGCAAATTGTGCGTGATCAGCCGATCACGGGCATCGCCGTCCCCCGCCGCCGCAAGAGCTACGGCATCCGCCTCCTCCTGCGGAGACAGGGGCGGCGGCAATGTATCCGCACCATTTATGTAAAAAACGCTCTCCCCTGCCCGCTTCAGCCAAAACGCCAACCGCAGAAGAAATCGGCTTTTCCAGATATCCCACTGTAAATTTCTCACGACTGCCATTCCTTTCCCTATGTAAGATCGTTTCCTACCAAGGCTTCATATTCGCCGCGCCCCAAATCATCGGTAAGCGCCACATACACGCCGGTTACATCGGTGCTTCGTTCGCCTACGCGGCATAGCTGCACCTGCTGCGGACGAAAAGCGGGCAACAGTCCGTTGCCGCCCACCGAACGGTACGGCACCATCCGTACCCGCGTACTGGGATTACCGCGCAGAGAAAGGGCATCCGCCAATTCCGGTGACAAAAACGGGCGTATTGCCTGCCGCTCCACCACAATGACCGCGGCACCCGAAAACGGCTCACGCAGGTACAGACCGGTATCGTGTAGGGCTTTGCACTCGTACACTCCCGCACCGTCGTCGATGCGCAAACGATAATCTCCGCCTGCCGCCACCCGCTTGCGGGTGATCCACTCATACAGGCGTACAATTCCGTAACTAACGATCGCAAAGCACGCCAACGACAGCGGCGATACCGCGGCATACACCCGGCCATTGTTTACCAGAAACCACTCCCCCGCCGAAAACAGTGACAGAGCGGAGATCACACCCGAAAACAGGGTTGAAACGGTGAACAGCACCACCGTGCGCTTCAAGAAAGCGCCCACCGTGCCGAAAGAAAACGCCACTCCTATCATACCCGCTGCCGCGGCGATATCCACCAACAGGCACAGTGCCGTGGGCATCGGCGGCAAAAAGATCAGACAGGCACACACGCCGCCAAGCAACGAGGCCACCGCCATGCGCCACCGCCGTGTAGGGATACGCAACACCAGCGCCACCGCCGCCAACAGCAAGTAATCGATCAACCAGTTCAATGCCACCAGTACATCGGCGTAAATAACAGGCATGGTTCCTCTCCCCTTTCCCTCATTATAGTCTGGGGCAAGGGAGAATCCCGTCGAAACACATCCATAATTTTCTTTTTCTCATATTGAAAAGACGCGGCTTTTGCGGTAAAATAACAGTGAGCGGCAACCTTGTGCCGTCGATTTTAAAAAAGTGAGGTCATGTGATATGAAAAAAAGTGTGTGGATTACACTTGCCGTTGTTGCTGTGGTAATCATTGCCTTGATCGCCGGTTTCGTTTCTTCTTACAACGGTTTGGTAGACGCTGAAGTCGCCGTGGAAGAAAAAGCCTCCACCGTGGATACCATGCTCACCCGTCGTGCCGACCTGATCCCCAATCTGGTCAGCACCGTAAAAGGGTATGCCGCCCACGAGGAAGAGGTCTACACCGCCATTGCCGACGCTCGTGCCAAGCTGAGCGGTAGCACCTCTACCGAGGATAAGCTGGAGGCCAACGACGAGCTAAGCTCTGCTATCAGCCGTTTGCTGGTGGTCGTGGAGCAATACCCCGAGCTGAAAGCCAGCGAGCAATTTATTGCTCTGCAGGATCAGTTGGAGGGTGCCGAAAATCGCATTTCCACCGCGCGTGTGGATTATAACGAAGCGGTTAAGAAGTACAACACCCGCATCCGCCGTTTCCCGTCCAATCTGATCGCCGGTATGTTCGGGTTTGAGAAGTACGAGATGTACGTCGCGCCCGAAGACGATCAGACCGCACCTTCCGTTAACTTCGATTGATGCCATGAAAAAAGCAGTTCACTGTATCGCGGCGCTGCTGATAGCGGTGCTGTGGGTCATGCCCACCGGGGCGTTGACCGTGGAGTGGCAGCCTACCGACCGTTTTTTCGTCAACGATTTTTCCGATGTTCTCTCCGCCGCAGATGAAAACGCCATCTACGCCATGGGTGTGCAGTTGTTTGAGAAAACAGGCGCACAGGTGGTGGCGGTGACGATTCCCACCTTGGACGGTGCCGAGGTAATGGACTACGGCGTGGCGCTGGGCCGCGCCTGGGGCGTGGGTGACGAAGACAAGGATACCGGCATCGTGCTGTTACTCGCCACTGAGGATCGGGAGGTAGGCATTGCCGTAGGCTACGGGCTGGAGGGCGCTGTCACCGATGCCCGTTCCGGCATCCTGTTGGACAACTACGCCATCCCCCATTTTGCCGAGGACGATTTTTCCACCGGTATGCGTGAGACCTATGACGCCTTGGTAAACGAGGTGTATCTGGAATTCGGTTTAGAGGCCGATCCCGATTACACACCCGCAGAGCAGTTGGAGTCGGACGCCTCGGATCTTTGGGAACTGGTTCCCCTCCTCCTTTTCTTGTTTCTCTTTTTCGCTGTTTTCCGCGGTCGTGTGCCCTTTATCTTGCTTGGCGGGCATGGACATTACCGCGGCGGCGGTGGCGGAGGCTTCGGCGGTGGCTCAGGTGGCGGATTCCGAGGAGGCGGCGGCAGCTTCGGCGGCGGCGGCGCTTCCCGCAGATTCTAAAAAGAAACGGTCGGCACTTTACAATGCCGACCGTTTTTCTTTATGGCTGCTGTGCTTTGATCAT
>JAFVQV010000198.1 GCA_017504645.1 Clostridia bacterium
ACCGTCAAAATTCGCAATAAATGCAAGTGTTTCCTGTGTTAAGGCGATCACATCGGCATGGGACATCCCCCGCGTTAAAAAGTAAAATCCAGTGCGGCATCCCATGGGACCGAAGTAAATGATGTTGTTCTCGAATTGACTGCTGCGCACATACGTGGCAAACAAATGCTCGATGGTGTGCATGGCAGCCGTTTCCAAAAACGGCGGTGTATTGGGGCGGATAAAACGCAGGTCATACGTGACCACATCCCCATCGGTACGCGAAACATACAATCCCTCCGTGAGGGTATCGTGATTGATTTGAAAACTTTTTATCTGTTTCATAAACTTTCCTCCAACCCATGTTTTTTCAAACACTGTTTCATATCATCCGGTAACGAGCTGTGTAACGTGATTCTTTCTCCTGTCATCGGATGGTAAAAACTCATCTGTTCGCAATGCAGCGCGTGCCGCGGCATTTCCGTTTCATCCGTGCCGTACATGGTATCGCCTGCCAACGGAAACCCAAGCCACGACATGTGTACACGTATCTGATGTGTTCTGCCGGTTTCCAAACGCAACCGCACCAAGGTTACATTTCCGTCGGTGGCAAGTGCCTCATAATGGGTGCGGCTTTCTTTGCCGCCTTCCCCCACCTCACGCGTGATACAACACCCGTCTTTGATGCGGATGGGTTGGTCAATGGTGCCCTTCCCCTCCAACGCGCCGAGCACGATCGCCAAGTACGTTTTATCCACCTTGTGTGCGAGTGCGAATGCCACGTGTGAATTTTTGGCGGTCAGCAATAACCCACTCGTATTGCGATCCAAACGGTTGGTCGGGCGAAACGCATAGGGTTGTCCTTGCTTTGTGTAATAGCCGACCACAGCATTTGCCAAAGTCGGTTCCGGTTTGAACGCCGACGGATGCACGGCCAAATACGGCGGTTTATCCACCACCAACAGCGCATCGTCTTCATACACAACGGACAACGGCATATCCACCGGTTCCACACGAATGGTTTCCTCCGGTGTTTGCAATACCAATCGGTCACCGACATAAACGGGATCAATACTGCGACGGTGCTCCCCGTTGACAGTGATGCCGTTTTCGGTATGTTTTAACCGCACGACCATACGCCACGAAAACCCCTGCCCCTGACGCAAAAAGGTCTGGACGGTTTCGCCGTCGTATTCCGGCGGGATGATAAATGTCAGTATACTCATAACAACCTCCGCTATGAGCAGTATACGATTTTCCCGAAAAAATTTCAAGTCGGTGAAGAAAGACTTGTTTTTTTAGTAAAATCTGTTACAATAAAGGATGTATGTAAAAAAGGGGGCCATTTCATGGAAAACAAAAAGTTCTACATCACCACGGCAATTGCCTATACCTCACGCAAACCGCATATCGGCAACGCGTATGATATCGTGCTTGCGGATATGATCGCGCGGTATAAGCGAATGCAGGGGTACGATGTTCATTTTTTGACCGGCTCCGATGAACACGGTCAGAAGATTCAGGAATATGCCGAAAAGCAGGGCATTTCCCCCAAGGAATACGTGGACGCCGTCTCGGACGAGATCAAAATGGTGTGGAGCAAAATGAACGCTTCTCACGATCGTTTTATCCGTACCACCGATGCCGATCACGAGGCTGCCGTCAGTGCTATTTTCAAAAAACTGTACGAGCAGGGCGATATTTACAAGAGCGAGTACGAGGGCAAATACTGCGTGCCCTGTGAATCCTTTTTCACCCCCTCTCAGCTGGTGGACGGCAAATGTCCCGACTGCGGCCGCGAGGTAACCGATGCCAAGGAAGAAGCGTATTTCCTGCGCCTGTCCAAATATCAGGATCGGCTGATCGAGTATTACGAGCAACATCCCGAATTCATCCAGCCGGAATCCCGCCGCAACGAAATGATGAACAACTTCCTGAAAAAGGGCTTGTCCGATCTGTGCGTATCCCGTTCCTCTTTCAGTTGGGGCGTACCGGTAGAATTCGATTCCAAGCATGTTATTTACGTGTGGATCGATGCGCTGTCCAACTACATCACCGGACTGGGCTATCATCCCGACGGCAATACCGGTGATCTGTTCGACAAGTTCTGGCCCGCCGACCTGCATGTCATCGGCAAGGACATCGTGCGGTTCCACACCATTTACTGGCCCATCATTCTGATGGCGCTGGGTCTGCCTCTGCCCAAGCAAGTGCTGGGGCATCCGTGGCTGCTGTCCGGCGAGGATAAGATGAGCAAATCCAAGGGCAACGTGCTGTACGCCGATGAACTGGCCGACCGTTTCGGCACCGATGCCGTGCGGTATTATCTGCTGTCGGAGATCCCTTTTACGCAGGACGGCACCATCACCTATGAAAGCTTCATCAATCTGTATAACGCCGATCTTGCCAACACCCTGGGCAACCTGATCAACCGCAGCATTGCCATGACCAACAAATATTTCGGCGGTACGGTGCGCAAGACCGCGGTGGTGGGCAGTGAGTTTGATGCCGATCTGATCGAAACCGCCCATCAAACCGTCACGCGCTACACCGAATTGATGGATGTATGGCACAACGCCGAGGCGGTCGCCGCCGTCATGGCGTTTGCCAAGCGTTGTAACAAGTACATCGACGAGACCGCACCGTGGGCGATGGCCAAAGAGGAAGCCGCCCGCGACCGTCTGGAAACCGTCATGTACAATCTGCTGGAAAGCATCCGTATTTTGACCGCTTGCCTGCGCCCTGTGATCCCCGCCACCACCGATGCCGTTTTGGCGCAGATGCAGTTGGATGCGGCCGACCTTGCTGTGGATACCCTGACCTTTGGCACAACGGATTCCTTTACGGTGGGCACCCCCTCCCCCTTGTTCGCTCGTATCGACGCGGAAAAGGTGTTGGCCGAGCTGGCTGCTAAGGCTGAACAGGCCAAAGAGGAAGAGAAACCGGAAGGCATCGCCTTCCTACCCACCATCGGCATTGAGGATTTTGCCAAGGTGGATATGCGGGTCGCCAAAATTGTGGATTGCGAGCCCATCAAAAAGGCTAAGAAATTGCTAAAACTGACGCTGGACGACGGCAGCGGCACGCCCCGTACCGTGGCATCCGGTATCGCTCTGTGGTACACGCCCGAAGAATTAAAAGGGCGTTCCATCATCGTGATCGCCAACTTGAAACCCGCCGTGCTGTGCGGTGTGGAAAGCAACGGCATGATCCTCGCCGCCGACGACGGCGATGCCGCCAAGGTGATCTTTGTGGACGGCCTGACCCCCGGCAGTAAAATTCGATAATTTAACCGCACAAGGGCGCCATACGGCGCCCTTGTATACTATGAGGTGACACATAATGCCCATTTTTGATTCACATGCCCACTATTTAAGCGATGCTTTTGACGAGGACCGTCAAGAGGTGCTGAGCCGTTTGTTTGCCGACAAGGTGTGCGGCATTATTGAAGCGGGCACCACCGCCGACTCCTCCCGCAAAGCGTTGGCGTTGGCGGAACAATTTCCTCATCTGTGGGCGGCAGTGGGCATTCATCCCGAGGAGGCCGCCACCGCCACTGAGGCCGATCTGAACACTCTACGCACGCTGGCACAGCATGAAAAAGCTGTTGCCATCGGCGAGATCGGCTTGGATTATCATTATGAAGAATACTGTCCGCGTGATACCCAGCAATACTGGTTCCGCCGCCAGCTGGAGTTGGCACGGGAGGTATCCCTGCCCGTGGTCATCCACGACCGCGAAGCGCACGAAGACACCTTAAAGCTGCTGCAGGAATTTAAGCCCCGCGGTGTGGTGCATTGCTTCTCCGGCAGCGTAGAGATGGCGCGTGAAGTCGTCAAGTTAGGCATGTACATCGGCATCGGCGGCGTGGTCACCTTTAAAAACGCCCGCAAACTGGTAGAGGTCGCCGCCGAAATACCTCTCGATCGCTTATTATTGGAGACCGACGCCCCCTATCTGGCACCCGTTCCCTATCGCGGTCATCGGTGCGACTCCTCCATGATCGAACTGACCGCCGCCACCATCGCCGCCCTGCGCGGCATTTCCACCGACGAAATTTTGGATATCGCCGTCCACAACACCCGCACGCTGTATTCGTTGTAAAAATTTTCAAATTCCCTATTGACATCGGTCAGTGGGGATGGTATAGTCTAGGTGTACTACTCGACATAGTACGCCTGTTACGGTTGAATTTCCCGAAAGGAGGTACGGTATG
>JAFVQV010000199.1 GCA_017504645.1 Clostridia bacterium
ACAGGTCGGCGGCCGTGGTGCCCTCCCTGCTCATGCGCATATCCAGCGGCGCCTCGTGGTGAAAAGAGAACCCGCGCTGTGGCTCATCCAGCTGGTGGGAGGAAACGCCGATGTCCAGCAGAATACCGTCCACCCGATCGATCTCCAGCGCATCCAGCGCCCGATCCATGTGACGGAAATTTTCCCGCACCACCGTAGCGTTCAGCCCTTGCAAGCGTCCGCTCGCCTGAGCGATGGCGTCGGGGTCCTGATCCAACGCGATCAGCCGACCCGTGGTCAGCTGTGAGGCAATGGCGAAGGAGTGTCCGCCGCCGCCTGCAGTGCCGTCCAGGTAAATGCCGTCGGGGCGTATGTTCAGCGCCGCCAGCGTTTCGTCCAGCAGTACCGGACGGTGATAGCCGTCAGCGGGAATGGTTTGTTCTTTCATATCAGAAACCGAGTTCCATAAATTCCGCTTCCACTTCTTCGGAGGTCATGCTGCCCATGTCCTCCTCGTATGAGGCGGGATTCCAAATCTCGGCGCGGTTGCCGGCACCGATAACCAGCGCTTCCTTGGTAAGGCCGGCGTACTCCAGCAGGTGCTTGGGAAGCAGGATGCGACCTTGAGAGTCTACCTGCACGTCCACCGCGTTGGCGGACAGATACCGCTGCAGCTTGCGAGCCTTTGTCATGGGCATCTGTGCCAGGCCCTCCTGCAGCTTTTCCCATTCCTCCATGGAATACAGGCAAACACAATGATCCATGACAGCCGCGGCAATAAACACGATGCCCAGCTTCTCACGCAACTTGGCGGGCACAAACAGCCGACCTTTTGCGTCAATATTATGTTGAAATCTTCCGTACAACATAACGTCACCTTTCATCATTGTGGAAAACTCGGTGGAAAGTGTGGAAAGTCACCACTTCGCGCCACTTTTCACCACTTGTCACTATTATATCCCCATTTGACGAAAAAATCAAGTACCTATATACAAAAATCCCAACTATTTTTGCAGGTGAATTTTGCCGTTTCGGGCAACAAAAAATCCCGCCTTTTCAGGCGGGATAAAGGGCTATGAGATCAGCCGGCAACGACTTGTGCCAGCGACACCAAAATGGGCATGGTGGCCAGAGAAAACACGGTGGAAAGGGCTACCAGATTGGCGGCGGTTTCGGAGTCCTGCTCGTAGCGGGTGGCGAACATAGGCACCGCCGCCGCGATGGGGGCACTGGCGGCGATCATCATGGACACGAACAGCGTGCCGCGGATACCGAACAAGTACAGCACCACACCTACCGCGAGGGGCACCACCAACAGCCGTACCGCCGACGCGCCGAAATAGATCGGGCGGCGCAGGGCTTGCTTAAAGTCGACCTTAGACAGGCAATATCCGATAAACAGCATGGGCAGTGGCGTATTCAGCGCCGCCAGATGGGAAATGGGGGCGGCGATCACCTCGGGCAGCTCCACGGGAAGCAGCAGCACCACGATGCCCAGCACCAGTCCGATGGTGCCGGGGTTGAGCAGAACCTTTGTCCACGATACCCGCTCGGTCTTTTGGTTCATAGACAGCTGTCCGTAGCTCCACAGGGTCACATTGAAGATTGCCACATAGGTGGCACCGTAAAACACGCCGGTCTCGCCCAGCACAGCCTGCTGCAGTGGCAGGCCCATAAAGCCCGCATTGGACAGCACCGTCGCCAAACGCAGCACACGATCGCGGGGCGTGCTTTGGCGGAAGAACAGGTGCCCCACGCCGATACCGATGCCGTGGATCAGCACCGACACACCCAGTGCCGCCAACAGACCCCACAGCATTTCCGCGGTCACATCCCGCCGAAAGGAATTGATGATCACACAAGGAGTGGCCAGCAGCAGGGCGATATCCGAGCACGCCTTAGCACCCCGTTCTCCCATGATGCCGCGTTTGCCCAAGATGAAACCGGCACCGATGAGAATAAACAGCACCAGCACCTGCTTACCTACCGTTAAAAAATATTCCACGCGCGTTTCGCCTCTTTTTGAAGAATTCCTTTATATTTTACACGTTTTTTGCCAAAAATCAAGGTCGTCTGCCGTGTTACGAATAGTTGAATTCCGCAGACAGCGGTAGCGCAGGCACCGACAGGGACAGGGGGTATCCGCTGTCCCCGTCACACACCAAGGTATAGGCGCCGGCGGCGGTCTCCCCCGTCAGCACCACGGTGCCGCCCTCGCCGATCTCCCGTTCACCCTCGCCCCGCAGTGCGGCGTCCAATACGGCGACCAGTTCCTGCCCCAGCCCACTTTCGGGGATGGAGGTCGGGTCGGCGGTAAACGACAGCCCATACAGATGCATGGTGACGGTCTCTCCGTCCCACACTGCCGTCAGCCCGTCCAAAGTTGACGGCTCGGTAAATTTCAGTTCCAGTGTTCCTGCGCTGTGCCTTGTGAGGGATCCCGCCACCGCCAATTCCTTGTAGGCGGCACGGATATCACAGGTAAACTCCGCCGTGTTAGGCTGCACCCGCGGTGTTTGGGGGTGACATCCTACCATCACGGTCAGCATTACCGCCAGCAAAGCGCCCAGTCGTCGGAACATACACTTTCACTCCTGATCACAGTTGTAAAAACAGTTCCGGCAGCTCGTCGATCAGGTCGGAGGCGATCAGCGCCTGCTGTGACAGGCGCGCCGCCGCGCGGTCGCCTGCCGCGCCGTGAAGATACACGCCGCAAACAGCAGCATCCGTTGCCGCCATGCCCTGTGCCAAAAACGAGGCGATCATGCCCGCCAGCACATCCCCACTTCCTGCGGTCGCCATGCCGGGATTACCGGTGGGGTTGACGAAGATCACGCCCGTTTCATCGGCAACCACGGTGCGG
>JAFVQV010000200.1 GCA_017504645.1 Clostridia bacterium
GAAGAAACTGCCGCATGAGGCGCGCCAAAAAAACCGCTTGCGCAATAGCGCAGGCGGTTTTTTGCGTCCGAAGGGACTCGAAAGGCTGTGAAGAAAACGCCGCGGTGTCGGCGTTTTTAGGCCGTCGCGTTGATGCGCCCCACCTTGCGTATAGTGCAAGATGGGGCGTTTCTTCGTATATGGCGTTGGGATCTATACAATGTTGAAGGTAATCGTGTCAGCACCCGACAGGATCACATAATAGAGGGTGCCGGCTTTTGCAGTAAACACCACACGATTGCTGTCTTGCGCACCGTCGGTGACGGCGACGGCTTTGCCGTTTTTGTCTGTCACGGTGATCTTTACCGCCGTGGCGGCGGAATAGACGGTATACGAGGCAGCGGTATCCGATTGCAGACGATAATACACAGGGGTATTCTTATCGGTGGGCTGAATGGTGGAAGTTTGCCCTTTGTACGCCCAAATGGCGGTGTTCTGCGTGGTACCCAATTCTCCCTCTACCCAAGTGGCAGGATCAAAGGAGGGATATCGCAGCAGACTGCCGGTGATACGGTTATCGTACCAATCCGATTCGGCGTATCCCACCTTCGTATCGGTAGCCTCCCACACCCCCTGAGCGTTTTTGGTCAGAACGGTTTGGTAAATGGGATAGATTGGCTCGCCAATGGAAATGTTTGGATTGTTTCCGCTTCCCAGCTCCACATCGGTGGTGTAGAGGTAATAGGTATCGGCTACACCGTCGGGGAAATACAGCACGAATGAGATGTTCTCGTTACTGGTGTTGAAATAATTGTTGATATCGGCACTTTCCCAGAAATCCATGCTGCCCAGCGTATCGGAGGTAGCCCACCAGCTTCCCTCGGCGCGGTCTTCGATTTCGGAATTCAAATACGAATCGGCATAGTTTAGTCCCAACGGTGTCACGGTGCCGTTGCTGTTGGTGAGGGAGCCGTTTAGAATGATCTCAATCAAATTCTTGTGGTTTTTACCCACCTGGTCGTCCTCGGGCAACACCTCCGATCCTTGCCACGGAAAGATTTCCAGTGGCAGAACCGCCTGCACGGGAGTGCATTGCTCCCGCGCATAGTGCCAGGTGGCATACACGCCGCCTACAGAAAGCAGCAAAACCATTGTGATCAACAAGCTCATGCCTCGGAATAGTAAAGTTCTTTTCATCGCGGGTCACCCGTTTCCAAAATCAAGGGCAACCGTTTTTCCTTTTCGGCTCGCAGCTTTTTTTCTGCCATGGGCGTGGCAAAGGTGGCGAAAGCGATCAGTAACACACACAGCCAGCCCGCAGGCGACTGCATAAACAGTATAAAGCTGCCCACAAAGGGAATACGCTCGCCGCGATAGATGCCACGCATCTGGTCATAGTGAACAGGAAAACGATCAGGTCGTTCCACCGCATCCCCCTGCAGGGTAAACCAACGCTCGTTCGGATGGTTGGCGTTTGGCTCCTCGATACCCACGATACGATGAACGACCAGGGTGCTTTCTACCTCATACACCACGATATCGTACAACTGCAGATCAAACTCATCCGGAAGCTTGTAGGTAAGGATGAGGTCGAAGGTTTGGATCTGATCGTTCAGCCCGTTGGTAAATAAGTGCTTATTGGAGGGGATCTTTTCCGCCATAGAGCCGCTGTTTACCACCTTATAGGTGGGAATGTTCTCGTACCGCGATGCCTCGCCCGTATTCACACACAGAGAAAAGACCAGCACGGCGACCAACGCCACACAGAGCAGCAGTGACAGGACGGTATTGACCACACATCCCGTTGCCTTGCGCTTGGTCGCTTTTTCATATTCAATTTTGATAGCATTGTCTTCCTCTCCGCAGCGGATTAGTCGTATATCCTGCTTAACGATGCAGGACAGCAATACACCAAACGTAACGGTCAGCAGGATAAACACAACCAAGCAGAGGAAAAAGACATAAATTTCATAATTCGTCATAATACACATACGCCTCTTGTATGAGAATGACATATCAAAGGAGCATTCCCGCAACGGGAATGCCCCTCTCAGAGTGTTCGGTTTATTGAACTTCTTCTACGGTGATCTTGATGTTGCCGCGATTTAAAGCAGCCTCAAAGGAAAGGAAATCATTGTAGGTGTCAAGCGTGAAATCGTTCAGTTTCACGGCGTCCGCCAACTGCTGGGCAGTGATGGTCAAGGAAGTAGCAGCACCGGTGGTAGCAAACACATTTTTGCTGGTGTCTACCGTAAAGATGTTTTTGGAATCGTACTGCCAGTTATCCGTAACGGTTACGGTCGCTCTCATCTTAATACCATTAGCGATAACATCCTCATCCGCACCGACAGAGGGATTAAAGGTGATCGCCACCGTGCCTCCATCGTTGAACACCAGCTTGGCATTGTGAGCCGTGCCGTCTTCCAGATCGTCAACCGTCATGGTGATGTTGGAAACATCCACCGAAATGGTGCCCTTGCTGCCGGAAAGAACCTCGGTAGCCATCTGAGGCAGAATAAATTCCTGCGATTGCTGTACGTTGCCCTGGGCGTAATTCCAAGTGGCATACACGCCGCCGACGGTAACCAACAAAACCAATGCAACCAGTAAGCTCAATTTTTTCAATTCGCACATCTCCCTGAAAATTCTAAGATTTGGTATAATACAGCATAGGACTTTTGAAAAGGAATGTCAAGGGCTTTCCGCTAATTTTTTATTTTTGCGGAAAGGTGAGGGAAGGCAACGAATATCTTCGTAAGAAAACCTTGCCCTGCACGCTTTTTTGTGGTATACTAAACCGAATATGTTGTTTAATATAAAGGACGATCCCACATATGACAGATGTTATTAACACCTTTGAAGAACTGGAATTGCGCCCCGAATTGACGCGGGCACTTACCAATATGGGCTTCACCCAGCCCACCCCCATTCAGCAGAGGGCGATCTGGCCGCTGCTGGAGGGACGGGACGTGATCGCCAAGGCGCCTACGGGCACGGGCAAGACCTGCTCCTTCGGCATTCCGCTGCTGGAATGTTTCCGCCCCGACTGTAACGACATTCAGGGCATCGTGATCTGCCCCACGCGGGAGCTGTGCATCCAGATTGCCGACGACCTGCGATCCTTGGGCGCGTATATGCCCCAGGTGCGCATCGTGGCACTGTACGGCGGCCAGCCCATCAATAAGCAGATCGCCGCCCTGCAAAAGCACCCCCACATCGTGGTGGCGACCCCCGGCCGCCTCATCGACCACATGAACCGCGGCAACGTCTGGCTGGGCAACGTGTACACCGCCGTGCTGGATGAGGCGGACGAAATGCTGAAGATGGGCTTTATCAAGGACGTGCGCAAGATCCTCAACGCCACACCGCAGGATACGCAGGTAGCACTGTTTAGCGCCACCATCTCCCGCGAGGTCATGAACGTGGCGTGGGAATATCAGCGGGACGCGGTGGAGATCACCGTGGAGGCTCAGGGCGACCAACGCCCCGACATTGCCCAGTATGCGCTGCCTGCCGTGGGCGGCGACCGTCTGGATGCCCTGCACACCCTGCTGGGCACGGTAGACCTGCATCGGGTCATGGTGTTTGCCAACCGCAAGGTGACGGTGCAGTGGCTGTGCAATCAACTGAAACGCCGCGGCTGTTCGGTGGACTGCCTGCACGGCGACATCCCGCAATCCCAGCGCAACCGCGTGATGGAGGGCTTCCGCAAAGGCAAGTTTGAGGTGCTGGTCTGCACCGACGTAGCAGCCCGCGGCATCGACGTGGACGACGTGGAAGCCGTGTTCAACTACGACATTCCCGACGAAAACGAGTATTATCTGCACCGCATCGGCCGCACGGGCCGCGCCAAACGGCACGGTATGGCGATCACCTTTGTGTCACCGGACGACGGTTTCCGCATGCGCGACATTAAAAAATACACCCATTCCGATATTATCGATATCACGTTGGACGAAACGGGCAAGCCCGTTTGCGCCGACGGCACATCCTTTGCCTGACGAGAAAGGGGGACCACCATGGCGGCAAGCCGCGAAAACACCCGTAATTTTTGTATCATCGCCCATATTGACCACGGTAAGTCCACCTTGGCGGACCGTATTTTGGAAAAGACCCGTGCGGTTGCTCTGCGCGACATGGAGGATCAGCTGCTGGACAGCATGGATCTGGGACGGGAGAGGGGCATCACCATCAAGGCCCACGCGGTCACCGTATCCTACGATGCCGAGGATGGGCAGACCTATATCTTTAACCTGATCGACACCCCCGGTCACGTGGACTTTAACTACGAGGTATCCCGTTCGCTGGCGGCGTGCGAGGGTGCCATCCTCATTGTGGACGCCTCTCAGGGCATTGAAGCCCAGACGTTGGCCAATACGTATCTGGCCGTGGAGCACGGGCTGGAGATCGTGCCGGTCATCAATAAGATCGACCTGCCCTCTGCCCGACCTGAGGAAGCGCGGCAGGAGATTGAGGACATCATCGGCATTGACGCTTCCTTTGCGCCGCTGGTCTCCGCGAAACTGGGCACCAACATCGAGCAGGTGCTGGAGGCCATCGTGCAGCACATTCCCGCCCCTGTGGGCGACGATGAGAAGCCGCTGCAGGCCCTCATTTTTGACAGCTATTATGACAGTTATAAAGGCGTTATCGTGTACATCCGCGTCAAGGAAGGGCAGGTCCACGTAGGGGACACCATCCGCATGATGGCGACGGGTGCCACCTTCGACGTGGTGGAAGTGGGCATCATGCGCGCCGGCGCGCTGGAGCCCTGCGAATCCCTCCATGCGGGACAGGTAGGCTACATCGCCGCCTCCATCAAGACGGTCAGCGACGCACGGGTGGGCGACACCGTCACCCTGGCGAAACGCCCCGCCCCCGAACCTCTACCCGGTTACCGTAAGGTCAACCCCATGGTGTTCTGCGGCGTGTTTCCCGCGGACGGTGCCCACTATCAGGACCTCCGCGAAGCGCTGGAGCGCCTTCAGCTCAACGATGCTTCCCTGACCTTTGAGCCCGAGACCTCCGCGGCGCTGGGCTTTGGTTTCCGTTGCGGCTTTTTGGGACTGCTGCACATGGAGATCATTCAGGAACGGCTGGAACGGGAATACGATCTGGATCTCATCACCACCGCCCCCAGCGTAATTTACCGCATCACCCTCACCGACGGCACGGTGACGTATATCGATAATCCCACCAACTACCCCGACCCCACCGACATCGCCTTTGCAGAAGAGCCTATGACGGAAGCGCACATTTTGGCTCCCACCGACTACGTGGGTAACATCATGGAACTGTGTCAGCAGCGCCGCGGCGTGTTTAAGGACATGAAATATCTGGACCAGACGCGGGTGGATATTCATTACGAAATGCCGCTGAATGAGATCGTGTACGATTTCTTTGACGCGCTGAAATCCCGTACCAAGGGCTACGCCAGCTTTGACTACGAGCTGAAAGGCTATGAGCGCTCTTCGCTGGTGAAATTGGACATCCTACTCAACGGCGAGGTGGTGGACGCGCTGTCCTTCATCGTGTTTGCGGACAATGCCTATGCACGGGGCAGACGCTTGTGCGAGCGACTGCGGGATAACATTCCCCGTCAGTTGTTTGAGGTCCCCATTCAGGCGGCCATCGGCGGTAAGATCATCGCCCGCGAGACGGTACGCGCCATGCGTAAGGACGTGCTGGCGAAGTGCTACGGCGGCGATATCACCCGTAAGAAAAAGCTGCTGGAGAAACAAAAGGAAGGTAAAAAGCGTATGCGTCAGCTGGGGAGCGTGGAAGTTCCTCAGGAGGCGTTTATGGCCGTTCTTAAACTGGGCGACGATCAATAATTCGCCGCCTATCAAAGAGGTGTTTTTATGGCACAACCGAATTTTATTCCCGTGTTGTTGGGCAGTGACGTGAATGTATACGGCATGGCGCGCTCGTTCCACGAGGCGTACGGTCTGCACAGCGTGGCAGTGGGAAAAGGGCGTCTCGGCGCCACCTCCAACAGCCGCATCGTCACCGTTGAGGTGGTGGAGCCCCGTCTGGAGGAGGACGAGGTATTCTGCCAAACCCTTATCGACTTTGCCGCGCGGTATCCCAAGGAGATCCCGCTGCTGCTGGTCCCCTGCGGCGATAACTACGTCAAGCTGCTGTCCCGCAATCAGGACAAGCTGCGGGATTACTACCTGTTTACCTGCATCGAGGAGGAACTGCTCACGCAGCTGAGCACCAAGGAGACCTTCTACGCCCTGTGTGAACAGCACGGCTTTGATTTTCCCAAGACCACCACCGTCACGGTGAATAACTACGTGGGCTTTGAGCTTCCCTTTGACTTCCCCGTCGTCATTAAACCGTCCAACAGTGTGGCCTACTGGAATTGCCACTTCCCCCATAAGAAAAAGGTGTTCGTGGCCCAGGATCGGGAGGAATTTGATGCCATTTTGGCGGCGATCTACGGCTCCACCTATCAGGATCATCTGATCATTCAGGAATACATTCCCGGTGACGATAGCCATATGCGGGTGATGAACTGCTACTGCGGCAAGGACGGCAAGGTCCGTCTCATCGCACTGGGGCAAGCCCTGCTGGAGGAGCATTCCCCCGAGGGCATCGGCTCTTATGCCGCCATCATTCCCGCCGAGGATCGGGCGCTGGCGCGGCAGATGAAGACCTTCCTGGAGGAGATCGGATATAAAGGCTTTGCTAATTTTGATTTTAAATTAGACAGCCGCGACGGCAAATATAAGCTGTTTGAGATGAACCCCCGTCAGGGTCGTAGCAGTTATTTTGTCACCGCCATGGGTCATAATCTGGCCCGCTATCTGGCCGAGGACGTGGTGTTCGACCAGCCGGCGGATTGTACCCTCGCCACCGGCGATACCCTGTGGACCATTATCCCGAAGCATCTGATCTTCGAATACGTCAGCGACCCCGACCTCAAGGCGAAGGCCAAGGAACTCATCCGTAAACGGCTCATCTGCAATTCCCTGTTCTATAAGAAGGACAGGAACTTCCATCGCTGGCTGTATTTCCATAAGAATCAGGCAAGCTATTACAAGAAATACGCCCGTTATTTCGGCAACAAAGGCTTACGAGACTAAAGAACTAAGGAGTTTTCACCCATGTGTGGATTTGCCGGTTATTTTGTCAACGGCTACGGCGGCGACCGTGAAGCGGTCATTCGCGCCATGGCGGATCGCATCGTCCATCGCGGTCCCGATCAGGCGGACTATTACGTGGACGAGGATATCGCGCTGGGCTTTCGCCGCCTGTCCATCATCGACTTGGAGGGTGGCAGTCAGCCCATTCGCAACGAGGATGGCAGTAAGGTGCTCACCTTTAACGGCGAGATCTATAACTACCGCGACCTGCGTCAGCAGCTGATCGCCGCGGGGCATACCTTCACCACCAAGACCGACTCGGAGGTGCTGCTGCACGGGTACGAGGAATGGGGCCCCGATCTGCTTCACCGTCTGCGGGGCATGTACGCCTTTGTGGTGTGGGACAGTAAGGCGAAAAAACTGTTCGGCGCGAGGGACATTTTCGGGATCAAGCCGTTTTACTATTACCAAAACGGCGGCGAATTCATGTTCGGCTCGGAGATCAAGTCCTTTTTGTCCCACCCGTCCTTTGTGAAAGAGCTGGACGAGAGTAAGCTGCCCGACTGGCTGTGCTACGAGTATCTGCCCATGCGGGAGACCTTTTTTAAGAACGTCTATAAGCTGCTCAACGGCGAATATTTTGAATACCAAAACGGCCAATTGACCATTCACAAATACTACGACGTGGCGGATCAGTTTAAGGCCGATCCCACCCCCACCATGGAGGAGTGGGAGAAGCGCATCGCCGACGAATTTACCGAATCGGTAGCCGTGCATCAGATCAGCGACGTGGAGGTAGGCTGCTTTTTGTCCAGCGGCGTAGACTCCAGCTACGTGGTGCACGAGGTATCCCGTGTGACCGATTCGGTCAAGACTTTCTCCGTAGGCTACGAGGAAGAGCAGTACAGCGAACTGCCTTACGCTCAGGATTTTTCCCGCCACATCGGCGTGGAGAACATTTCCAATAAGGTATCCGCGCAGGAATATTTCGATAACGCCGGCCTCATCCAGTATTACATGGACGAGCCACTGCCCAACCCGTCGGAGGTACCGCTGTATTTCTTGGCGCAGAACGCCGCCAAATACGTCAAGGTGGTGCTGTCGGGAGAGGGTGCGGACGAGCTGTTCGGCGGCTATCCCATGTACCTGGAGGGCGGCCATTTCCATAAGTATAGCCGCATTCCCCGCGTTCTCCGTAAGGGTATCGCGGGTGTGGCCCGCCGCCTGCCCGAAAAGGTAAAGGGCAAGCGTTTTGCCGTGCGGGGCGCCATGCTGCCCTACGAGCGGTTCATGCGCGCCAATTACGTGTTCACCCGTGACGAGCGGGCCAAGTATCTTAAACATCCCGGCACCCCCGCGGACCCGGTGGAGCTGTCCCGCCACCACTTTGATAAGGTGGCCCATCTGGACGAGCCCACCCAGCTGCAATACGTGGATATGCAGACGTGGATGCTGTACGACATCCTGCAAAAAGCGGACCGCATGAGTATGGCCAATTCGCTGGAACTGCGGGTGCCGTTTTTGGATAAAAAGATGCTGGAGCTGGCGGTGACGCTGCCCACCCACTGCCGTATCGACGGCAACACCACTAAGGTGGCCTTGCGAAAAGCGGCACTGCATCGCCTGCCCGAACGGACGGCCAATAAGAAAAAATTGGGCTTCCCCGTACCTCTCAACGACTGGCTGCGGCAGGACGAATACTACGGCCGCGTCAAAGCCGCTTTTGAGAGCGATATTGCGGATAAGTTCTTCCACCGCGATGCCATTTTGGGACTGCTGGAAGCGCATAAGCAGGGCGCCGCCCGCAACATGAAAAAGATCTGGACGATCTACACCTTTATTTTGTGGTACGAGCAATTCTTCGTGCTCAATTAAGGGTGTTTATATATAATTTGTACGCCAACACACAGAGTAGGTCTGCGAGCGTCAAGTGCCGAACGGACGGGGAGTTGCCGGTC
>JAFVQV010000026.1 GCA_017504645.1 Clostridia bacterium
GAACACAGCCCTCTGCCACACCGCCGACGATCTCCGCGATCTTTTCGGGATAATTTTTACCGCAGGCGATGTAATCCAGAAAGAACAACGGTCTGGCGCCACAGCAAATAATGTCGTTGACACACATAGCCACCGCATCGATACCGATCGTATCGTGCTTGTCCATCAAAATAGCAAGCTTAACCTTGGTACCGCAGCCGTCCGTGCCGGACACCAGCACCGGTTCTTCCATACCGGCCATCGGCAGACCAAAGCAACCGCCAAAACCGCCCACATCGTCCAGACAGCCCTCATTCTTTGTGCGGTTAATATGCTTTTTCATCAGTTCGACTGCTTTGTAGCCGGCGGTAATATCCACACCGGCGGCAGCGTAACTTTCAGACCGAGATTGACTACTCATATCCTTTATTCCTTTCCGTTCCAGCAGTAGGTGCACAATTTACAGGGCTCAAGACCAATGGCTTTGATAACACCCTCCAGCGACTGGAACTCCAATGATGCAAAATGGAACTTATCACAAATGGCTTGACGCAGATTCTTTCCGCGTTCGGTGGAGGAATCACTGTATTCCTCAATGTAATTCAAGCCATCCTCGCCTTCCAATTCCACAATCACACGGCGTGCGAGCAACTCCATGTCGTTGGTGGCGCGGGAAAAGTTGAGGTACTTACAACCGTACATAATCGGCGGGCAAGCCGAGCGCATATGTACCGCCTTGGCACCGTTATCGTACAGGAAATCCACCGTTTCCTTCAGCTGTGTTCCACGCACGATGGAATCGTCCACAAACAGCAGATTTTTATCCACAATCAGCTCATGCACGGGAATCTGCTTCATTTTGGCAACACGACTGCGCTCTGATTGCTTGGAGGATAAAAAGCTGCGCGGCCAAGTAGGCGTGTATTTGATAAACGGACGGGAGAACGGAACACCACTCTTATTCGCATACCCAATGGCGTGAGGCGTACCCGAATCCGGCACACCGCTAACATAATCGATATCGGTCGTGTTGCCTGCCGCCGCATCGTTTTCCGCCATGATTTCGCCGTTACGATAGCGCATCACCTCTACGTTGACACCCTCGTAATTGGAGGTCGAAAAGCCGTAGTAGGACCACAGAAAAGAGCAAATATGCATCTCCTCACCGGGAGGTGCCAACTGTTCCATGGAATGCGCTGTCAACCGAACGATCTCACCGGGCCCCAGTTCCTTTTCGTCGGCGTAATCCAGTTTCTTGTATGCAAACGACTCAAAGGAAACACAATAGCCATGCTCATTTTTACCGACCAATACCGGCAATCGGCCCACGCGATCACGCGCAGCGATCAAGTCACCGTTATCACACAAGATCAGAATGGAGGCAGTACCCTCAATAGATTCCTGCGCAAAACGGATACCTTCCGCAAAATCGGTTTTTTGATCGATAAGTGCGGCGATCAACTCCGTGGAGTTTACAGCACCACCCGTCATGGCATCAAAATGTCCCCCACTGACGGAAAAATACTTCTCGATCAGTTCTTCCTTGTTGTTCACAATACCGATCGTACAGATAGCATACGTGCCGTGATGAGAACGAATCATCATCGGCTGAGGATCGGAATCACTGATACAACCGATAGCAGAGGTACCCTGCATCTCATCAAACACATCTTCAAACTTTGTGCGGAACGGGGAATTTTGAATGTTGTGGATCTCGCGCTGTAATCCGATCGTCGGATCGTATGCCGCCATACCGGCACGGCGCGTTCCCAAGTGCGAATGGTAATCCGTTCCGAAAAACACATCCGATATGGCATCGTGGTCACAAACCACACCAAAAAAACCGCCCATGGTTTCTCCTCTCTTTAAAGCGAAGAATTACGCAAAAAACAACTCGGACAAGGTCATAGGATCAATGTACTGACCATCCTTGTACACACGCATATTACCGGATGCGATCTCATCAATGAGCATGACGTTGCCGTCGGGGTCGTAACCGAATTCAAATTTAATATCGTACAGAATAAGGCCCTTTTCTTTCAGATCATCAGCAACGATCTGGGTGATCTTTTGGGTCATTTCCTTGATATCATCATACTGACGAGCAGTCATCACGCCAAGATCCACCAATCCGTCCTTGGTAACCAGCGGATCGCCTTTTTCGTCGTTCTTAAAGGTGGTCTCCACATACGCAGGAAGATCGGCACCTTCTTCAATGTAATCGCTGTAGCGGCGCAAAAAGCTGCCCACCGCCTTATGACGGCAAATAACTTCCAAGCCCTTGCCGAATACCTTAGCAGGCAGGACTTCCATGGTCGTGTTTACCAGATCGGCATTGACATAGTGAGTCCTAATACCGGCTGCATTGACTTTTTCAAAGAAATAAATGGACATGCGCAGGTTCACATCACCCACGCCGTCAATAGTCAAGCCAACAGCGTTCTCACCCGGGTCAAACACGCCGTCTTTTCCGGTGCAGTCATCCTTGAACTTCAGCAAATAGTTGCCGTTATCCAAAGCAAAAACATCCTTCGTCTTACCGGTGTACACAAGTTTCTTTTCCATGATCTATGTCCTCCTTAATTTGTTTGACAGAATTCTTTGGTGACCGCTTCGTCCTTTTGCAGCACCTTTTCGCGATCCGCAAGGCGTTTTTGCCGTAATTTTTCCGCCAACGCCTCATCGCTCAGCGCCAAAATTTGGGCAGAAAGCAAAGCGGCATTGACTCCCCCATCGATCGCAACCGTAGCAACCGGAATACCGGAAGGCATCTGTACGGTGGCGAGAAGGGCATCAATGCCGTCAAGATTGGTAGATTTACAGGGAATACCGATAACGGGCAAGGTCGTGTTGGCAGCGATAGCGCCGGCAAGATGCGCCGCCATACCGGCAGCGGCGATAATGATACCAAACCCGTTCTGCGAAGCAGAGCGCGCGAATTCGCCCGCCTCATCCGGTGTTCTGTGTGCGGAATATACATGCACTTCGAACGGGATATCAAAGGCACGCAGGGTATCAACCGTCTTGCGGATGATCGGAAGATCACTGTCACTTCCCATGACAATACCAACTTTTTTCATAGGTAAAACCTCCTTTAAAGAATGTAATAGACTGTCAAAAAATATAAAAGGGCGCACTTAACTCGATACAAGTTAAATGCGCCCAGACGGTCGGCTTTCAAAAGGCGTTTTTCGTTCCTCTGTGGTGCTCCACAATTACCCGTCAGTCGCAAAAAACGCTGTTCTATTCCACACCAAAAGTATACCATACGGTCAAATTTGTGTCAAGGCGCATCCGCGTTTTTCTCACTTTTACAAACAATTTCGACCGAATTGTATCAGGTTGTTGCGCAGGTTTCACAATACAGGCAACGGTACTCCTGTTTTTCCGCATCTGTCAGCTTAAAAACATGGTCCAATTCCTGCTCCGTGGAGGTGATGCACCGCGGATTTCGGCAACGCGTCGTGTTGATCAGCAGCTGTCCTTCATCCGGAGCATCCGCATCCTCACCGGGCGCGGTTTCCAGCAATTTCAGGATGAGGGCCATGCGCATATATTTGCCGTTCAGCACCTGATCGAAGTAGCAGGCGCGGGGATCGTTGTCCACCGCTACGCTGATCTCGTTAACACGCGGCAACGGATGCAAGATGCACATATCCTGCTTGGCGGTTCTCAGTTTGGGGAGATCCAAAATGTAGGTATCCTTCAGCCGCAAATAGGTTTCGATATTATCAAACCGTTCCTGCTGCACACGGGTCATGTACAAAATATCCAGCTGAGGCATGGCCTCCTCCAGCGAAACCGTTTCCGTACATTCCATACCGTTCTTTTCGATTACACCGACCTTTACATAGTCCGGCAACCGTAATTCTTCCGGTGAAATGAGAACGATCTTAATCCCTTGATAACGGGAAAATGCCGCGATCAGCGAATGTACCGTCCTGCCGTATTTCAGATCGCCGCAGAAGCCCACAGTTAAATCATCCAGTTTCCCCTTTTTGCGGTAGATAGTTAGCAGATCGGCCAGTGTTTGCGTGGGATGGCAATGCCCACCGTCCCCCGCATTGATGACGGGAATACCGGCGTGCTGTGCCGCTACATACGGAGCACCCTCCTTTGGATGGCGCATGGCAATAATGTCCGCATAGCAACCAATCACTCGTGCGGTATCCGCCACGCTTTCACCTTTGGCCGCCGAC
>JAFVQV010000201.1 GCA_017504645.1 Clostridia bacterium
AAGGTGTAACATATATGAAAACGAAACGCCAATCTAAAATTTTGGAGATCATTCAAAACCGTAAGGTGGAAACCCAGGAGGATCTGATGAATGCCCTGCAGGAATGCGGATTTTCCGTGACGCAGGCTACCGTTTCGCGGGATATCAAGGAACTCCGCCTGATTAAAGCGCAGGATGGGGACGGCGTATCTCACTACGCGGTGGTTCGCCGCGAAAATACACCTATTTCCACCAAATTCAGCGCCATCTTCCACGATGCTGTGCACAGCATTGATTATGCGTGCAATTTGGTCGTTGTAAAATGCCATGCCGGTATGGCGCAGGCGGCGTGTGCAGCGATGGACTCTCTGCACTGACCTTCTGTCATTGGTACTTTGGCGGGAGATGACACCTTTGTTTGTATTACTAAAACGCCGGAAAATGCTGCGGCGCTGGCGGACGAACTTAAGAAATGGCAATAATATCCAATGGGAAGTGATGAGCCATGCTGGATTGCTTACATATTGAGAATATTGCCGTGATCGAGCGGGCAGATATCAGCTTTCACGGCGGCTTTAATGTCCTGACCGGCGAGACCGGCGCGGGAAAGTCCATTGTGATCGATGCCATTAACGCCGTGCTGGGGGAGCGTATCAGTCGTGCGATGGTGCGTACCGGTACCGACACCGCCCATGTGACGGCGCTGTTTTCCGACCTGTCTCCGTGGACTGCGGCACGGTTGGAGCTGCTGGGCTTTTCACCCGATGAGGACGGCAATTTGCTCATTGGTCGTACCATAACTGCCGAGGGGAAAGGCTCTTGTACCGTCAACGGCCGACCGGCAACAGCAGCGCTGCTTCGGGAAATCGGTGCGCTGCTGGTAGATCTGCACGGCCAGCACGAAAACCAAGCCTTGCTGCATCCCGATCGGCATTTGGAATATCTGGACCGCTTTGGCAACTTGGAAGCAGACGTAACAGCATATGCCGAGATATATACCGCGTGGCGAGATACCTGTCGCCGCTTGCAATCTGCCGATATGGATGAGGCGGAAAAGGCGCGTCGAATGGATCTGCTGCAATATCAGATCCAAGAGATCGAGAGTGCTGCCTTGCGCATAGGCGAAGAGGCGGAATTGTTGGCACGCCGCACACTGTATCGCAATGCCGGTAAGGTGGCGGATTCCCTCTCTTTAGCGCGTCAACTGCTGTTTGGCAGTGACGAAGGGGAGGGCGCGGTTTCCATGACCGAGCAAGCGGTATCGGTACTGAACAATGCCGCTCGCTATATGGAACAGGCAGAGTCGGTGGCTTCTCAACTGCAGGAGTCATTATATACACTGCAGGAAGCAACCGAAGACCTGCGTTCGATCAGCGATCTGCTGGAATTTGATCCTCGTGAACTGGACGAGACCGAAAACCGTTTGGAAATCATTCACCGCCTGACCGCTAAATACGGTACCGATGAAGAGGCTGTATTGGCGTACGCTGAGACTTGTCGAGAAGAGCTGCGGCAAATTGAACTGTCTGACGAACTGCTTCAACGCTTAAATGAAGAGGAACGTCGTTTATACGCCGAATTAGAGCGGGCGGCAGCCCGTTTGAGCCATAAGCGCATACAGGTAGCCGAGAAATTTGCCGCTTGTGTTCAGGAGCAACTGACCTTTTTGGACATGCCCAATGTGACCATGGTTATCGACCGCCACGCAGTAGATTACAGCCGTACCGGCGGGGATAAGATGGAATTTCTCATGTCTGCCAACGTGGGAGAACCACCCCGTCCCATCGCTCGCATTGCCTCCGGTGGTGAACTGTCCCGCATCATGCTGGCAATCAAATCCGTACTGGCGGATGCCGACGAGATCGATACCTTGATCTTCGACGAGATCGATACCGGCATTAGCGGACGCGCGGCACAAAAGGTAGGATACAAGCTGCGGCAAACGGCACAAAGCGCCGTATCCGGTCGCCGCCGTCAAGTGCTGTGCGTTACGCATTTGGCGCAGATCGCCGCGCGAGCAGATCATCAGTATCTGATCGCCAAATCGGTGCGTGACGGACGTACCTTTACGGAAGTTACGCCTCTTAACAGACAACAGCGTGTGGAGGAGTTGGCGCGTATTATCGGCGGCACTGTTACCCAGACGGCTATGCAGGCGGCACGGGAGATGCTGGACGAGGAAACCGCTTGACAAAATAAGAACCGCATGGTTTAATAATGCGGATTGGTTAATTAACTAAAGGAGTATATATCATGACCCTGTTTGAAGAACTGAAAGCGCGCGGGCTCATCGCGCAGGTTACCAACGAGGCGGAGATCCGCGACATGATCGACAACGGAAAGGCCACCTTTTATATTGGCTTTGACTGTACGGCGGACAGCTTAACTGCCGGTCATTTTATGGCACTTACCCTCATGAAGCGTTTGCAAATGGCAGGGAATAAGCCCATTGCCTTGATTGGTGGTGGTACCACTATGATCGGTGACCCTTCCGGTCGTACCGATATGCGTAAAATGCTGACCAAGGAGGACATCGATCACAATGCCGAGTGTTTTAAGCGGCAGATGGAACGGTTTATCGATTTCTCCGAGGGCAAGGCGCAGATGATCAATAACGCCGACTGGCTGCTGCAGCTCAACTATGTGGATCTGCTTCGCGAAGTAGGTGCTTGCTTCTCGGTGAACAACATGTTGCGTGCTGAGTGCTACAAGCAGCGTATGGAAAAGGGTCTGTCTTTCCTAGAATTCAACTATATGATCATGCAGTCCTATGACTTTTATCATTTGTTCAAGGAATATGGCTGTAACATGCAATTCGGCGGTGACGACCAATGGTCTAACATGCTGGGTGGTACGGAGCTTATCCGTCGCAAGCTGGGCAAGGATGCTCATGCCATGACGATTACCCTGCTGACCGACTCGCAGGGTAAAAAGATGGGCAAGACAGCAGGAAATGCTGTTTGGCTGGATGCCAATAAGACCTCTCCCTACGAGTTCTTCCAATACTGGCGCAATGTGGATGACGCCGATGTACTTAAGTGCATCCGTATGTTGACTTTCCTGCCCATGGAGCAGATCAACGAAATGGACAGCTGGGAAGGTAGCCAGCTGAACACCGCCAAAGAGATTTTGGCATACGAGCTCACCAAAATGGTACATGGTGAGGAAGAGGCGGAAAAAGCAAAGCAGGGTGCTCACGCGCTGTTTGCCGGTGGTGGTGATATGGCGAATGTGCCATCCACTGAGATTACCGCCGTGGATTTTATCGATGATGGTATTTCAGCCATTGATTTGTTGATGCTAACCGGCCTGACCCCTTCGCGCGGCGAAGCCCGTCGTTTAATCGAGCAGGGCGGTATGACCGTGGACGGTGAACGGGTGGCAGGTGTTACCGCCACCGTTTCTAAAGAGGCGTTCGACAAGGGTTACATTCTCATCAAAAAAGGCAAAAAAGCCTATCACAAAGTCATTTTGAAATAAGGAAACGCCCGCTGATGAAATATCGGCGGGCGTTTTTGTTGGAGGCATAATTCCCCCCGTCGGGACATAGGGTGGTACTAAAATGTTGCCCGAATGGAGGAGATTGCATGATCCTTGTACTGAAAAAAGGTCCCATCCTGCTGGCACTGCTGTGCGTGGCAGTGTTGGTAGCGGTACCGCTGATGTTAACACAAAATGCAGGTATTGCCTCGGTTTCCGCCACCGTCACAAATTGGGGGCTAAGTTTTCAAACCGCCGGTCAGCCGCCAGTGGGAAATGCCACGGCAGAATATTTGGCGCAATACAATGCCCATTATTTGGGCGAAACTGCAACCGAAGTTGGGAAAAAACTGTATCTCACCTTTGATGCGGGCTTTGAAAACGGAAATACCGAACCGATCCTGGACACGCTGAAAAAGCACAATGTAAAGGCCTGCTTCTTTCTGGTGAAAAACTATCTGGACACCAGCCCCGAATTGGTAAAGCGCATGGTGGAGGAGGGGCATACGATAGGTAATCATACGGCCACACATCCCGACATGTCTAAAATTGCCGACCGCGCGGCATTTGAAAAGGAACTGAAATCCCTGGAGGAAGCGTACGCGGCGATCACCGGCCAGGAGATGGAAAAGCTGTATCGCCCGCCCCAGGGGAAATACAGCGAACAAAATTTGAAAATGGCACAGGAGATGGGTTATCACACCTTTTTCTGGAGCCTTGCCTACGTGGAGTGGTATGTGGACGATCAGCCCTCGCGGGAACAAGCCTTTGATAAATTGTTGCCACGTATCCATCCGGGGGCAATCGTGCTGTTGCACAGCACCTCTGCTACCAATGCCGCTATTTTGGATGAGCTGTTGACTAAGTGGGAATCCATGGGATATACCTTCGGCACGCTGCAGGAATTGATGTAACCACTGCTTGTTTTAGTCCATACCTTGTGGTATGGGAGGGATCACAATGGCAGAGGATATAGCCATGGTGCTGGTTGTTTTGGCGGCACTGTACGGAATCGCCGATCTCATAGGCAGATTGGCATATCGCTTGCTATTCGGCAGGCGAGGCAAACAGTATCTGTTGACGCCACTTGTCGGTGGACGGGAGGATATGGAATACCGTGTTCGGCAATTGGCGGCAATGAGACGCTTTTTTCCGCACAATGCCATTCGTTCGCTGGTGGTCGACT
>JAFVQV010000202.1 GCA_017504645.1 Clostridia bacterium
CCTGCAGAAGAAACGCCATTCCATGGAATTCCTCCGCACCATCGCCCACCTGCGCCCCCGCACCAACACCTTCAGTGCGGTGTTCCGCGTGCGTTCCGTGGCGGCGTATGCCATTCATCGCTTCTTCCAAGAGCGCGGCTTCGTCTACGCCCACACACCGCTGATTACCTCCAGTGGCTGCGAGGGCGCCGGCGAGATGTTCCACGTGACCTCCATGGACCTGAACGATATCCCCCGTACCGAGGACGGCAGCGTGGATTATTCTCAGGACTTCTTTGGCAAGCATACCTCCCTGACCGTTTCCGGACAGCTGGCAGGCGAGTGTATGGCTATGGCTTTCGGTAAAATCTACACCTTCGGCCCCACCTTCCGCGCCGAGCGCTCCTATACCGCGCGCCATGCCGCAGAATTCTGGATGATCGAGCCGGAATTTGCCTTTGCCGATCTCAACGACAATATGGACCTGGCACAAGATATGATCGTATATGTGGTCTCCTATTTGTTGGAGCATTGCCCTGATGAAATGCAGTTCTTCAACAACTTCTTCGATAAGACCCTGCTGGAGCGTCTCAACGCGTTGGTAAACGCCGATTTCAAGCACATCACCTACACCGAGGCCATCGAGATTCTGGAACAAAACAAAGACAAGTTCGAATATCCCGTCTTTTGGGGCTGCGATCTGCAGACTGAGCACGAACGGTATCTCACTGAAGAGGTGTATAAGATGCCCGTGTTCGTTACCGACTATCCCAAAGAGATCAAGGCATTTTATATGCGCCTGAACGACGATGGGAAAACCGTCGCCGCCATGGACCTGCTGGTTCCCGGCGTGGGAGAGATCATCGGCGGCAGCCAGCGTGAAGACCGTCTGGACCTGCTGGAATCCCGCATGGAGGAACTGGGCCTTAACAAAGAGGACTACTGGTGGTATTTGGATCTGCGCCGCTACGGCGGTGCCACCCACTCCGGCTTCGGTCTGGGCTTCGAGCGCCTCATCCTGTATGTCACCGGCATGGCGAACATCCGCGACGTTCTCCCCTTCCCCCGTACTACCGGCTCCGCCGATTTCTGATTTTTGTATTTTAAACGCCCCCGTCATGTATTTGGCGGGGGTGTTTTTTCGGTTTTTGCGGGTTTTTTCAATATTTTTTGCAAGAAATTAAAATTTAACTTGCAAAATAAGGAAACATATATTAGAATAAGGAGCAGTAACTGAGAGGAGTCGTTTTCAAGTGCCTACCTTACAAGAGCTTACCGAGGAACAGCTGATCGCACGTCTGCAGCAATGTCAGGCGGATTACGAGAACTATTGCCGTCGGGGATTGAAATTGGATATGTCCCGCGGGAAACCCGGTCCCGAGCAGCTGGACCTGACCTCCGATATGCTGGAATGTGTCAATGTTCGCAGCGGATTTTATGCAGAAAACGGCTTTGACGCCCGTAACTACGGTCTGTTAGACGGTATCCCCGAAGCAAAGACACTGTTTGCCGACCTGTTGGGCGTGCCTACCGACAGCGTTATCATCGGCGGCAACTCCAGCTTGAATATGATGTTCGACTACATCACACAGGCGTATGCCACCGGCATTTGCGGCCATGAGCCGTGGTGCCGCCAGGGCGAGATCAAATTCCTCTGCCCCGTCCCCGGCTACGACCGTCATTTTGCCATTACCGAGCGCTTCGGCTTCACCATGCTCCCCATCCCCATGACGGAGAACGGTCCCGATATGGACTTGGTGGAGACCATGGTTGCCGACCCCGCAGTTAAAGGCATTTGGTGCGTCCCCATGTATTCTAACCCCGACGGCATCACCTACTCGGATGACACCGTGCGCCGCTTTGCGCGGCTGCGCCCCGCTGCAGACGATTTCCGCATTATGTGGGATAACGCCTACTGTATTCATCACTTAAGCGATACACCGGATACCCTGTTGAACATCCACAAGGAAGCCAAAGCGGCAAACAACGAAGATATCGTCATTACCTTTGCTTCCACATCCAAGGTCAGCTTCCCTGGCTCCGGTGTTGCCGCCCTGGCGGCAAGCCCTGCCAACATTACGGATATTAAAAAGCGCATGACTATTCAGACCATCGGTCACGATAAGCTGAACATGCTGCGCCATGTCCGCTTTTTCCGCGATGCGGCGGGTGTTCGCGAGCACATGAAGCTGCACGCCGCCATACTGGCGCCGAAATTTCGCATCGTACTGGATACACTGCAATCGCGCTTGGGCGGGACGGGCATTGCTCGCTGGCATTCTCCAAACGGTGGCTATTTTGTCAGCGTCAACCTGTTGGACGGCTGCGCCAAAGAGACGGTGCGTCTGTTGAAAGAGGCAGGCGTCATCATCACCGGCGCCGGTGCCACCTATCCCTATCACAACGACCCCCACGACTCCAATCTGCGCATTGCCCCCTCCTATCCCCCACTTGACGAATTGCAGACCGCTATGGACCTGTTCTGCATTTGCGCCGAGCTGGCAGCCATAAAAAAACTGTTAAACGCATAATGAAAAGGCGCCGCTTCACAGCGGCGCCTTTTTGTTTACCCCTTCTTTTTGATGGCGTTCATCAAAATATACGTTACAATCAGCACGGCAACCGTGCCCCCCAAAATGAGATACATCGCGGAAACGCTTACCGGTTCTTCGAAGAAATACAGATTACAATCAAGAGAATCTTTCATGATCTCGACCATCTCTGTGGGGACTCCTTGCTGTTCCAATTCCGCTAACGCGCCGCGCATGGCATGCGCACGCACCAGTGAGGTTCCGTATGTACTGGGCAGAAAGGCCAACACCTTTTGCAATCCCTCTCCAAAAGACGAGATGGGCATATACGCGCCGCAAATAAACCCGTATCCGGCACTCATGATGGTTCCCACCGCCGAGATCTGCCCTTGTGTGGATAGGAAGAAGTTGATAATGGAGGACAACGCCGTCCCAAAAAATACGAGCAGCACCACATCCAACAGCAAGAATAACACATCGGCTACCGACATATACCATCCCACCGTCGCCACATAAGCGAGGCAAATACCCGTCGCTATCAGACAAATAATTAAGGTTGACAGCAAGGTTGCCACATAATAGCTCATGGACAGCACCGACGATTTGACAGGCGATATCCGCAGATCCTTGATGCTGCCGTTTGCCTTGTCCTGCACCATCAGGAAATTGGAGCAAAACGCCACCGTTACACAGGATACCGCCAGCAACGAAGAGATGAGCTGCCCGCCCACCAGTCCGTTCATCAGACTGTCGGAGAGCCCCAACGTAGCCGGCAGATTGGCTTCAAAGGTATCGCGATAAATGTTTCCAAGAAAAGTCGCATACAAAACGAGCAAGATGGCGGGCGTGATCAACGAAGTGAAAAACATGCCCTTATCCTTGAAAAACAGCTTCATGTTGCGCTTGATCAGTACCAAGGCTGTCCTCATTTCGTCGCACCTCCCTCCAGCTTTTTACCGGTCACATTCAAAAACACATCGTCCATTTTCCCTTTTGTGATCTCGTAATCCGTAAATATGTCGGGGTGCTTGATAATCAACTCCGTTGCCTTGGCGGTATTCGGAACCGACAAACGAAACGCATCACGGATCGCCTCATACTCCACACCGAGAGCTTTCACCGTCTCCTCATCCACGCCGTACAGGGTCACAAAATCACCTGTATAGGTGTTTTTGAGTTCAAGAGGCGTTCCCTGAGCGGAGATCCTGCCACTGTCCAGGATCACCACATAATCCGCTTCTGCGGCCTCCTCCATGTAATGGGTAGTAAGGAATACCGTCATGTTTGCATTTTTGCGCAGGTCAGAGATCACGTTCCACAGTATTTTTCTCGTCTGCGGATCCAAGCCCGTGGTTGGCTCATCCAATATCAGGATCTTGGGATGATTCAGCAGGGCCCTTACGATATCGATCCGTCGGCGTTGTCCGCCCGACAGTTTCCCTACAGGTCGTTTCAGCAGGTCCTCAAACTCCAGCAGCTCGGCAAGCTCCCCCAGCCGCTGCTTAAATGCCGTTCCGGTCAGGCCGTAAAGAGCCGCATGGCTTTGCAAATTATCATATACGCTCAGCGCCGCGTCCAGCACCGAGTTCTGGAACACCACACCGAGCCTGCTTTTAATGTGATTGACATCGCGGTCCAGATCGGCACCATCAATGGTCACCGTACCGCCGTCCTTGGAAAGCTGCCCACACATAATGTTAATGGTGGTGGACTTACCGGCACCGTTC
>JAFVQV010000203.1 GCA_017504645.1 Clostridia bacterium
ATTCCACCGGCTTGAGCGTGGTCTCGTCACGGTACAAACCGATGTGCCCGATACGGGCGGAGGGAACCAGTTCCACCGCGCCATCTACCATGCCGAGACCGGCACGCAGAATCGGCACGAACGCCAGCTTACGGCCGGCAATCATCAGGGATTTGGTGGCGCAGATAGGGGTCTCCACCTCTACCTCACAGGTAGGCAGATCACGGGTCGCTTCGTAGCACATCAATTCGGTGATCTCTTGAATGAGCTCGCGGAATTGCTTGGAGCTGGTGTGCTTGTCACGCAGCAGGGTGACCTTGTGCTGGATAAGGGGATGATCGGCAATAAAAGGCTGATTTGGCATAACAATAACCTCCCGTTTATTCTGTCCGGTTTTTCACCGAACTTTACTTCCTTATTGATTTTGCCGCGCACGGAACTCGCGTTCTGCCTGCGGCAAGCGCAGATACGCGGGGAGCAGTTCTTCTCCCGAAATCAAATTTCCCGCCTCAATCAAGGGCACTGCCGCCCGCGCGATGCCCACAGCATGCTGTGTGCGCCATCCCGTCGGCGCCAAGCGCAAGGCGGGGACTGCCTCTTTGAGAGCATCGTGGCACAAAGCGGCACCGTCGCCCACCACTAGGATGGGAGCGATCTCTCCCGCCAGACGATCGCGCACCTCGTCCAAGGGTAACGCCTCGTCGGGCGTCAGACGGGTAATGCACCCGTCGTTGCAGGAAAACAGCGCCGTGTATATCTGGCGACAACGGGCGTCCATGGCGGTGAGCAGCTTGCCGGTATAGGACAACCCGTCAAACCGATGGGCCATGCCCTCCAGTGTGGATACCGCCACGCAAGGCAGATCGTTAGGGAATGCCAAGCCCTTGACGGCAGAGACACCGATGCGTACACCCGTAAAAGAGCCGGGACCTACGGCGACTGCCAGCACATCGATTTGGGGAAGGGTCAGGCCCGCGTTTTTCAGCATGTCGGTAATCATCGGCATGAGCGTTTGGCTATGGGTTAAACCGGTGTTCACCGACGCCTCACACAGCAGGGTTTGCCGCCCCTCCTCCACCCGCAGCACCGCACAAGAGGCAGGACCGGCGGACGATTCCACCGCCAACAGGGTGTAGGACCTGGTTACGCTTTTCACAATGCCACCCCCTCGACGGTGATCTCCCGTTCGGTCTCCGACAAGCGGCGAAAAGTGATGCGCACGGCATCTTCGGGCAGTGCTGCCTCCACATTTTCGCTCCATTCCACCGCCAGTATGGCACCTTGCTGCTGATAATCGAAGAAACCGGTGACTTCCAGATCCTCCCAGCCGGTAATGCGATACATATCAAAATGAACAAGAGGTGGGGTTCCGCCGTAATCGTTCACTAAGGCGAAGGTAGGGCTGGATACATGCGCCGACGGCGACAACACCCGCGCCATGCCGCGAACAAAGGCGGTCTTACCCATGCCCAAGCCACCAAAAAACGCCACCACGGTGCCCGCTGTGCACTGCTGTGCCAACCGACTGCCCAGCGCTTCGGTCTCCTGTTCGCTGTGGGTAATAAACGCATCCATCGATCCTTTCCCCTCCATTCTCGCTTATTATAACACAAAGCGACGCTAAAGCAAAGAAAAAAATAAAAGTTCTCGTGCATACTACAAAAAAGAGGTGAGAAGATGCGGCTACGCCACGGGTTTGCCCGCCGACTGAAAGCCATCGACCTACCGCTGTTGATTGCTTGTACAGGTGCAGCGGTGTATGGACTGATACTGGTTCGTTCTGCCACTGCTACAGCCAAGCTGGGCGGCAGCACCATGCAGGCAATCTGCTTGGCGGCAGGGGTGATCGCCGCCGTCGGCATCGCCGTGTTACGCCCGCAAAGGCCTGTGTGGTGGATCAACGGCGCGGCAGCAGTCACACTGCTGCTCATGGGACTTACCTTTACCCCTTTCGGTTACACCGTCCCCGGCACCGACGACCGCAATTGGCTGTATCTGTCACTGGGCGGGCGTTCCGTGTTGTTTCAGCCCTCCGAGCTGCTGAAGATCGTCTTTATTGTTACCTTTTCCGCCCATTTATCCGCGGCGCATCCTCGCCGCTACCGCCCCCTGACCCTGTTACTGCTATGCGCTCATGGGCTGATCCCCGCGTTGTTGGTATTTTTGCAGGGTGACGACGGAAACGCGGCGGTGTTTCTGCTACTGTTTGCGTCCTTGCTGTTTTCCGGCGGCGCCGACGGGCGGTTTCTGTTGTGGGGTACGGGGATATCCGCCGCGGCGGTGCCTATCGTGTGGCGGCACATGTCTCCCGAAAAACAGGCGCGCTTTTTATGTCTTATACGGGTAGAAGAGTATTTGGACACCACCGGCTGGCAGCAGCACATGGGGCTCATCGCGTTGGGCTCCGGCGGGGTGCGGGGCGTGGGATACCGCCGGGGCGGCGAGCACAATTTGTACGCCCGTCACAACGATTTCATCTTCACCGTGGCCGGAGAGGAGTTCGGTATCGTCGGCACGGCAGCGGTCCTGCTCGTGCTGCTGCTTGTGCTGTGGCTGTTATATCGGGCCGCCCGACGCGCTCCCACACGCATGGGACGGCTCATATGTTTGGGGATGCTCTCCCTCATCGGTTGGCAATCGGTCATCAACGTGGGCATGAATTTGCGC
>JAFVQV010000204.1 GCA_017504645.1 Clostridia bacterium
ATCTTTGTGATCTCGTGCAGCTTTTCAACCGTCGTTCCGCGGCGGATGAGCTCCGCAATCGCAAAAATGTTATCGTCCTTAAATTCTTCCAGATATGCCAACAGGTTTTCCACCGACATATCATCAAATTTTGGCAGATAGAAATGACAGGCACCGATTTCCAGCGAGCGCACCGATTTAAGCAAGCATTCCTCCAAATTGGAGCCGATACCCATCACCTCACCGGTAGCTTTCATCTGTGTACCCAGCGTGTTGGGGGCGGTGGTGAATTTATCAAAGGGGAATCGGGGCAGTTTGGCGATCACATAGTCAAGGGATGGTTCAAAAGCGGCAGTCGTATTTGCAACAGAAATATCCTCCAGCGCCATGCCCACCGCGATCTTGGCGGTCACGCGGGCGATGGGATAGCCGCTGGCCTTGGACGCCAGCGCTGACGAGCGGGAGACGCGGGGATTCACCTCAATAAGGTAGTATTCACTGGAATGGGGATTCAGGGCAAACTGTACATTACAGCCACCCTCGATCTTGAGTTCACGAATGATCTTAATAGCGCTGTCATTGAGCATTTTCAGGTCATGATTGTTAAGAGTCATGATGGGTGCCACCACGATGGAGTCACCGGTGTGCACACCCACGGGATCCACATTTTCCATACCGCAAATGGTGATGGCATGGTCGTTGGAGTCACGCATGACCTCAAATTCAATCTCTTTGTAGCCTTTGACGCTCTTTTCGATCAGCACTTGATGCACAGGAGACAGTTTAAACGCATTACGGCCCACTTCCATGAGTTCTTCCTCGTTGTAAGCGAAGCCGCCACCGGTACCGCCCAGTGTGAAGGCAGGTCGCAGTACAACAGGATACCCGATCTCAGCTGCCGCCGCCTTGGCCTCATCCAGCGAATAGGTGATCTGTGAAGGAATGGTGGGCTCACCGATAGACTGGCACAACTCTTTAAACAATTCGCGATCTTCTGCACGCTCAATACTGGCACTGCTGGTACCCAGCAGCTCTACGCCACATTCTTTAAGAATACCTTTCTTTTCCAACTGCATAGCAAGATTCAAGCCCGTCTGTCCACCGATACCGGGAACGATGGCATCGGGACGCTCATAGCGGAGGATCTTGGCAACATATTCCAGAGTCAGCGGTTCCATATACACCTTATCGGCGATGGTGGTATCAGTCATGATGGTAGCAGGGTTGGAGTTAACGAGAACAACCTCGTACCCCTCCTCTTTCAGCGCCAAACACGCTTGTGTACCGGCATAGTCAAATTCCGCAGCCTGACCGATGATAATAGGGCCGGAACCAATAATCAAAATCTTTTTAATATCTGTTCTCTTTGCCATAATGAAGCCTCCTGATATCTGAATTACATAGATTGATAGACGATTTTTCCGTCACATACAGTGAGCAAACATTTGCCGTACAGTTCCCACCCTGTAAAGGGCGTTGCCTTTCCATGCGAAAGGAACTGCGCCGGATCGACCGTAAAGGATTCCTCCAGATCCCACACCGTCACGCCGCTGTCCGCGGTTATCCCAAAACGAGTGCGTGGATTGGCAACCAACAATTCAAGCAATCGTTCCGGTGAAAGCATGCCCGTTTTCACCAGGCAGGTATATAACACCGGAAACGCTGTTTCCAAGCCGACGATACCAAAGGCACTGCCCGCAAGGCCCTTTGCTTTTTCTTCTGCTGAATGAGGAGCGTGGTCTGTAGCAAGCATGTCAATGGTACCATCACGCACGCCCTCAATTAGAGCAAGCTTGTCCCGTGTTGATCGCAGTGGCGGATTCATTTTGAAACGGCCGTCTTCCTGTAAATCGTTTTCGTCCATTACCAGGTAGTGAGGTGCCGTTTCACAGGACACATCCAGTCCCTCCGCTTTGGCGCGGCGAATCAACTCCACGCTTTCCGCCGTGGAAATGTGGCATACATGGTATGCGCAACCGGTTTCTCGCACCAGTTGCAAATCACGAGCGATCTGCGCATATTCGCTTTCACTGCAAATGCCTTTGTGTCCGTGCTCAGCGGCATACACACCATCGTGAATGTATCCGCCACGCAGCAACTCATTCACTTCGCAATGTGCTACGATTAGTTTCCCCAACGCCTTGGCTTTCTGCATCGCCTGCCGCATCATATCATCTTGTTGAACGCCACGTCCGTCATCGGAAAAGGCAATCACCTGTTCCGCCATGCCGTCCATGTCGGACAAGTGCTCCCCTTTTTCCCCCACTGTGATGGCACCATAGGGATAAACATGGATCACCGCGTCCTCCCGTATACGCGCTAGCTGCTCACTTAAATGGGTTGGACTGTCGGGAACAGGGTTAAGGTTCGGCATCGTGCACACGGCGGTATACCCACCTCTTGCAGCGGCACGGCTGCCGGATGCTATGGTTTCCTTATAAGAAAAACCCGGCTCACGAAAATGCACATGCACATCGCAAAAGCCGGGTAAAATACAATGACTGGAAAAGTCAATACGAGAAAGGATATCGGAAGGAAGGCACTGGGACAACATTGCCTGCAATTTTGCTTGTTCGTTTTTGTTCGTAAACAAAGCCATTGTCTTTTTCCTTCCTTAAAAACAAAAAATCTTGCCGTAAGAGGCAAGATGAGCACACAAAAAGACGGGCACAGTCACCTGCGCCTCACTACTTATTCCTCAATCTTGCCGATATCTCGTATCGCTCTTAAAGATCAATTTTCTATAGTATAGCACGAGTTTTTGCATTTGTCAATTATGAAAATCTGCAAAAAAGCACCCGAACAGATGTCTGTTCGGGTGCTTTTCAATCAATCCTCGTCGCAGCAACCGCAGTCGCAGTCGTCGTCACATTCTTCGATATCGAACTCCAGATGCTCACCGCAATTGGGGCACTCTACGCCGCCGTCCAACAAGGTC